>JACDFX010000112.1 GCA_013815575.1 Rubrobacter sp. | reverse complement strand
GGGCGTTACCTCCGGCATCGTCTTTTTCGGCGAGACATTGGGGTGGAACAAGATAATCGGAGGTGCCGTCATCCTGCTCGGCGTCTACCTGGCGCGGAGATAGCCGCCCGAAACCGCACCGGAGGGAGACGCTCGACCGGTTGCAAATCGCCCTAGGCGTCACTTCGGCCGGAGGAGCGGGCGGTGCGCCACTGGGGCGAGTCTTCCGAGAGCTGCATTAGCTCGATCTCGTTGCCGTCCGGGTCGCGTGTCCAGGCCTGCAGGTTGCCGTCGAGGCCGACGGTCGTCTCGCGGTCTATCGGCGCGCCGTTCTTACGGAGGTGCTCGACGGCCGCGTTTATGTCGTCGGTCAGGAGGCATACGTGCATAAAGCTTCCCTTCCGGTTCGGGCCGGGGGGAGGGCCGCCGGGAAAGACCTCTATAAAGCGGTCGCCCGAGACGTGCAGGTAGGCGAGCATGAGAGAGCCATCGTCGTGGCGCAGGCGGAAGGCCTCCTCGATGCCGAGCAGGGCGTAGAACCGGAGCGTCTTGCCCACGTCTCGCGCCGCGAAAGCAGGATGTCCGAGGTCGGTGATCATCTACCCGTCCTTCCGTTGGTCTTCGTTGGTCTTCCGTCGGGGATACGTAGAACGTGCAGGGGACCGTAAAGGCGGTTCGGAACCGCCCTTGCTGTCAGGAGGTGTCGACGGCTCGGGTCTCGCCGCGCGTCTGCGTCCTGCCATGTAGCAGACGCGCTATGTCTGGAGCGAAGCGGGCCTCCGAGTCGTCTTGCGGATCGTAGCCGATGACCCGCCGGGCGTTGGTGATGCTCCAGAATCGGCGGGCGTTGTCCGAGACGCCGTAGAAGACGTGGAACGGGACGCCGTGTTCGTCTTGTATGTCCGGCGTCTCGATGGATCTCTGGAAGAGCTGTTGCATGTCCCGCTTGCTTATGTAGCCGGCCAATTCCCGGACGTAGCGTTCGGGCGGCGCGTCCTCGAAGAGGGCCGCGTCTATCTCGCGCGGGACGACTATCCGGATCTGGACGACCTCCAGCTTCCGTCCCAGGCTGCCGCAGGCGTAGAGAAAACCCAGCGGCTCCCAGGCCGCCTTGGCCCAGCCGTAGAAGGAGTCGGGCCGCGGGTAATCTTCCGGGTCCACGCGGTCTTTTAGCCCCGCGTAGTAGGGGTTCTCGTACCACTTCGCCGCCTGGTTGGTGCTCGCCGCGACGACCCGCCGAACGCCGTGCTCCAGCGAGAGCTGGTAGACGCGCTGCATCATGTCCAGGTTGCGCCGCTCGCCTTCGTACTGCGAGCGCGGGTCCCCGCCCTCCGGCTTCGCGTGGCCGCAGTGGACCACCGCATCGACGTCCGCGAAGAGGGGCGAGAGGGCCGACTCGTCCGCGGAGAGCAGGTCAGTCACCTCGACCCCGTGGACCTTCTCCCCGGAGTCGTCCGTCTCCCGGGCGTCCATCATCCTGAGGTCGTAGCTCTCCCCGAACGCCGGGAGGAGCTGGCCGGCGATGTAGCCGGTGGCGCCCGTGAGGAGTACTCGTCGTTTGCTCACGCTTCTCCTATCCTGCCCGGAGCTCGCGAATAGGGACCAAATGCCGGGCCGTGGCGTCGAACCTTGTCCCCAACGGTCTTTGCTGCCGTACGTGCCTGGCCGGTGCGGTTCAGAAGCCGGCCTCGCGTCCCACGTCCGCCAGAAGGTGCCCACTCCCGTCGTAGGCGCGCCTTCACGTGGGTAGTGCCGATCTCGATGCCTCGATGCCCGGAAGCGTCAAGACGCAGCCTCCCCGCCCGCCTTTACGGCCCTGGGCACTTTACACTGGTGTCCGGCGACCGTAAAGTGTCCCCGCGGCGAGGCCGACGTTGGTGGTCGCGCCCTTCACGGTCGGTAAGAGCTCATCAGGAGGAGTCTCATGGCCCAGATCTCAGACGCCCGAACCCTGTACGCGCGGGCCTACGAGGAGCACTTCGCGATGCCGTCCTTCAACGTCTGCAACCTGGAGATGGCCCAGGGCTGCCTGGCGGCGGCCGAGGAAGAGCGGGCCCCGATCATGCTTCAAACCTACCCCGGGGACCTCGCGCACGGGGGTGAGGCGCTCATTGTTTTGCTCAAGACGCTCATCCAGGAGGCGGGCGTGCCGGTGCTACTGCACCTCGACCACGGCCAGGACCCGGAGATGATCGCAGACTGCCTGCGGCAGGGATACTCCTCCGTGATGTTCGACGGCGGGGACCTCGGCCTGGAGAAGAACATCTCGCAAACCCGGGACCTGGCGGAGATGGCGCACGCCCTCTCGTCGTCTCTGGAGGGCGAGCTGGGCCTTTTCGGCGGGGACCACGGCTCCGTCCGCTTCACCGACCCCGACGAGGCGAAGCGCTACACTGCGGAGTCCGGCGCCGATACCCTGGCCGTCTCCGTGGGCTCCGAGCACCACCAGCAGAGCCGCCTCGACCTGAAGCGCCTGGAGACCATCGCCAATCGCACGGGCCATCCGCTCGTGCTGCACGGGGGCTCCGGCATCCACCCGGACGACGTGCACACGGCCGTGGAGTTCGGGGTCGTCAAGATCAACATAGGGCACGCCATCTCCAAGGCGATGACGGAAGGCGCGCGCGAAGGGATCGAAGGGGACCTCGACCACTACGCCATGCTCAAGGTCATGAGGGAGAGGGTCCGCTCGGTCGCGGCGGAGAAAATTCGCATCATGGGCTGCGCCAACCGCGCCTAGCGCCCCGGCCTAGCGCCCCCTGCCCACGCGCAAGGCCACCAAACCCGCGCCCGACACCCCGTCGCGACTTGACAAAAATTCTAGACATACGTAACATCGCGCCAGGGTAAAGGGAAAAAGGCGAACAAAGCTTAAGCTTATACAGGAGGAGATCCCGCGCCGACCGGAGATCTCCCGTCCCACGGTGGCGCGGCACGAGGCAGCGGCGGCCAGATGTCTGAGGCTGTCCGAGGCGGCCTAGATCCGGAGTGGAAAGGAAAGAGGGTTGAGCGCCGAAAACCCCGAAAAGAACGGTTCCGACGGCAGGGTCGTGTTGGGCACGAGGGGGATCAGCAAGTCCTTCGGGGCCGTGCAGGCGTTGAAGAACGTCGACTTCGAGGTGCGCTCCGGGGAGGTCGTCGCGCTTATCGGGGACAACGGTGCCGGCAAGTCCACCTTTATCAACGCGATCACCGGCGTGTTCCGGCCCGACAGGGGGGACATAACCTTCGAGGGCGAGCCCGTCCGGTTCGAGTCCCCCCACGACGCCCGCGAACGGGGCATCGAGACGGTGTACCAGGACCTGGCCGTGGCGCCGCAGCTCGACGCCGTCGGGAACATCTTTCTGGGAAGGGAGCGTTACAGGCCCGGCATCCTGGGCCGGCTCGGGCTTCTGGACCAGCCGCGGATGCGGCGGGAGACCGAGGAGCAGCTCGCGGAGCTCAACGTCCGTATCAGGGACCTGGGCAAGCCCTTGAGCACCTTCTCCGGGGGGCAGCGTCAGGGGGTCGCCGTGGCCCGGGCGGTCATGTGGGCGAGCAAGGTCGTCATAATGGACGAGCCGACCGCGGCGCTCGGGGTCGCCCAAGTCGAGATGGTGCTAGACCTCATTCGCAGGGTGCGCGACACCGGCATACCCGTCCTGTTCATAAGCCACAACATGCCCCACGTCTTCGACGTCGCGGACCGCATCTGCGTTCTCAGGCTCGGGGAGATGGTGACGGAGTTGGATCCCAAAAAGAACACCACAGACGATGCCGTCGCGGCCATGACCGGCGCCGTGCGGGCGCGGGGAAGGGGTGAGCAGTGACCGGCCCGCAAACAGACCCGGGGCAGACGCCGGAGCAGGAAGCCCAGCCCGGGCGCCGGCTCGCCGGCCTCTCGTCGGTGCTCATAGTCGGCATCCTTGTTTTTCTCGTCGCCGTGTTCACGATCCTGAACGGCACGGCGTTTCTCAACTTCGGCAACTTCGTGAACATAGCGGTCGACGCGTCCGTGCTGCTGCTGCTCGGGGTGGGGATGACGTTCGTTATCATCACGGCGGGGATAGACCTCTCCGTTGGCTCGGTGCTCGTGCTCTCCGGGGTGGTAGGCGGGCAGGTGATGGTGGCGCTCTCGGGAACCTCGGAGCAGGTGCAGAACTACCAGTTTCCGAACCAGGCCATAGGCATACCGGCCGGGGTGGCGGCCGGACTCTTGACGGGTCTCGTGTTCGGCCTCTTCAACGGGCTGCTCATAACCAGGCTCAAGATGCCGCCTTTCATAGTCACGCTCGGGACGCTCGGCATCGGGCTCGGTCTGGCGCAGATACTGACCGGTGGCACCGACGTACGCTTCGTCCCGACAGCGATACAGTCCCAGATCGGGACGAAGGAGTTCTTCGGTTTCCTGCCGGTCCCCGTCGTGATCTCGCTCGTGGTCGCGGTGATCGCCGGCGTCGTGCTCGCGAAGTGCGGCTTCGGGCGCTACACGTACGCCATAGGATCGAACGCCGATGCGGCCCGTAGGGTGGGGATAGACGTGGACCGCCATCTGCTAAAGGTATACGCCCTGAGCGGGTTGCTCGCGGGCCTCGCGGGCCTGCTGGACCTGTCCCGGTTCAACACCACCTCCATCGGCGCGCACACGGCGGACAACCTGGCCTCCATCTCGGCCGTGGTCATAGGCGGGACGAGCCTGTTCGGGGGGATAGGGACCATTATAGGGTCGGTTGTGGGCACCTTTATCCCGGCGGTGCTGAGGAACGGGTTCATAATCCAGGGGGTCCAGGCTTTCTGGCAGGAGGTGGCCGTGGGAGTGGTCCTGATCCTGGCCGTGTTTATCGACCAGCGGCGTAGAAGCGCCGAGGAGCGGATGTAGGGGTGAACGTTGGGAAGGGAGCGTAAGCATGGGTAGAGGTTCTTTGGTGGCGCGCGGGATAACGCGCCGGAGGTTCTTGGGGCTCGCGGCGGCGGGCGCTGGCGCGACGATGCTCGGTGGCTGTGGGGCAGGCTCGGGTGGGGGGCAGGGCGGAGGTGAAAACTACCGGATAACCCTGATCCAGGGCGTTCGCGGCGACGAGTTCTACATCTCGATGGAGTGCGGGGCAATGTCCGAGGCCGAAAAACTCGGTGCCGAACTGGACGTGCAGGGGCCTGCGGAGTTCTCCCCGGCGGAGCAGACCCCGATCCTCAACGCCGTGGTCCAGGCCAATCCTGACGCCATCCTGATCGCGCCGACGGACACCGCGGCCATGGTCGGTCCGATACAGACCGCGATAAGTCAGGACATCGCGGTCTTTACGGTGGACACCTTTATCGAGAAGGACATCGCGCTGGCGAACATCTCCTCGGATAACGTGGAGGGTGGCAAGCAGGCGGCAAAGGCCCTTGCCAAGGCCATCGGCGAGAAGGGTAAGGTCTTCTGCATAAGCGTCACGCCCGGAATATCGACGACGGACCAGCGCCAGCAGGGCTTCGAAGAGGGCCTCAAAGATTACCCCGACATCGAGTACCTCGGCACCGAGTTCTGCGACGACGACGCGAACAAGGCTGCCTCCATCGCGAACGCGAAGATCCAGTCCACGCCGGACCTCGCTGGTATCTTCGGCGCCAACCTCTTCTCCGCGCAGGGCGCCGCCGCCGGCTCCCGCCAGGCCGGCAAGGAGGAGCAGGTCAAGATCGTCGGCTTCGACGCCGGACCTACCCAGGTCCGGGACCTGCGCTCCAATACCGTGGATGCCCTTATCGCCCAGCACCCCGCGGACATCGGGTCCAGGGGTGTACAAATGGCGGTTGACTACCTGAAGTCCGACAAGAAACCCTCGCAGAAACAGGTCATGACGGGCCTCACCATCGTTACGAGGGAGAACTTGAAGCAGCCGGAGATCGAGAAGTACCTCTACAAGGCCGAGTGTTAGGAGCCAGGCGCCCGGTGCTCCCGCGCTGCCCGGTGGCTCAACCGCAGTAATCTTGCCTCCAGTTGGGTGTCGACGCTGCGGTGGCGAGGCACCCGGGGGTTAGCCCGATCCGGCCCGGGGGCCCGTCCAGAGTCCGTCCCGGTCGTGGGCCGACCAGCCTTCTCCGGGGGGATCTCCAGCGCGTCGCCGCCAGCCGTCGGAGATCCTGCGCCGGGTCTCTTTCCAGCTCCGGACGCCGCTTGTGGCGTCGGCGGCCTCCACGCTCGATGCCCCGGACGCGACCGCTGCGGTAACGGCGTCCTCGGGAGAGTCGCCGAGCAGCAGGGCGTGCAGGAAGCCGGCGACGGTCGCGTCGCCCGCGCCAGCCGTGCCGACCACCTCCACCTCGAAGACCGAGGACCACAACTCGAGGTCCGACCACGCCGCCGCGTCGGAGAACAAACCGGTGGCGCGGAGCCGATCCTCGGGGCCCGTCCTGAGGTAGAGGCCACGGT
>JACDFX010000511.1 GCA_013815575.1 Rubrobacter sp. | reverse complement strand
GGCGCCGGGCTTCGGCCGGGCCGATGTTGTTCCTGTCGTGTTCCATAAGGTCTTCGGATTGTAACCGCGGACTTACGAACCGGGGACGGCGTTGTGGAGCGCGTGGTTCGAGTGGGTATATATACTTCCTGGAAGGCAGAGGCTACTTTTCGAGGAGGGTCACGGTGGCTATATCTACGGTAAACCCGGCGACGGGGGAAGAGATCAAGACCTTCGACGCTCTAGACGAGGGGGAGATCGACGCGAAGCTGCAGTTCGCGGCCGAGACCTTTCGCGAGTACAGGAAGACTTCGTTCGAGGAGCGGTCCCGGTGGCTGACACGGGCGGCAGAGATCCTGGAGGATGAGGCCGAGGAGCTCGGCCGCACCATGACGCTGGAGATGGGCAAGACGCTCGCCTCCGCCATCGGCGAGGCAAACAAGTGCGCCCGCGGTTGCCGCTACTACGCGGAGAACGCGGAGGGGATGCTCGCCGACGAGCAGATAGAGATGGAGGGCGCGCACACGTTCGTGCGCTACCAGCCGATAGGGCCGGTGCTGGCGGTGATGCCGTGGAACTTCCCATTCTGGCAGGTCTTCCGGTTCGCGGCGCCGGCGCTCATGGCCGGGAACGTGGGGCTGCTCAAGCACGCCTCAAACGTGCCGCAGTGCGCGCTCGCGATAGAGGACATCATTCGCCGGGCCGGTTTTCCGGAGGGGGCTTTTCAGACGCTCTTGATCTCCTCTTCCCAGGTCCAGGCCGTCATCGATGACCCGCGCGTGCGGGCGGCGACGCTAACCGGCAGCGAGCCCGCGGGCCGGCAGGTTGCCAGCGAGGCCGGTGGCAACATAAAGAAGACCGTGCTGGAGCTCGGCGGGAGCGACCCGTTTATCGTGATGCCGAGCGCGGACCTGGAGAAGGCCATAGGCAACGCCGTGACGTCGCGGACGCTCAACAACGGGCAGTCTTGTATCAACGCCAAGAGGATCATCGTCCACGAGGAGATCGCCGACGACTTTACGCGCCGCTACGTCGAGGGTATGGCCGCGCTCAAGGTCGGTGACCCGATGGATGAGAACATGGACATGGGTCCCCTCGCAACGCCCCAGATCCTCGAAGACGTCACAGGACAGGTGAAAAAGAGCGTCGAAGCCGGGGCAAAGCTCCTGACCGGCGGAGATCCGGCAGACGGGCCGGGCAACTACTACCCGCCGACCGTGCTTACGGACATTCCGAAAGATTCGCCGGCTTACCACGAGGAGATCTTCGGCCCCGTCGCCTCGCTCTTCCGGGTGCGCGACATAGACGAGGCCATAGACCTCGCCAACGACTCGGACTTCGGCCTGAGCTCCTCCGCCTGGACGAACGACCCAGGCGAGCAGGAGCGGTTCGTCAACGAGATCGAGGCCGGCATGACCTACATAAACCGCATGACCGAGTCGACGCCCGAGATCCCTTTCGGGGGCATCAAGAACTCCGGCTACGGCCGCGAGCTCTCACACTTCGGCATCCACGAGTTCATGAACCCGAAGACGGTCTGGGTAGACGAGAGCGAGGCGGAGGCGAGCACGGCCCCGGCCGAGTAGGCGACTCCGGGTGAAAGCTCTTGCTGACGTCGGGGCGGCCGGAGGGTAAGCTCAGGACTATGATAGTTGGCGATACAACCGCGCGTCACCACGCAGAAGCAAAGGCGCTGTAGTGCTCCTGCGTCTGCTGGGGGTAGGGCTCGCCTACGGGTTTGGCTTCATGTTCGTGAAGTCGCTGTTCCCCGAGCCTTTCGTGCTCCTGATCATGCAGGGCGGCGGCAGCAGCGAGGGCGACCTGACCACCCTCGCCCTCGTCTACATGGGGGTCGGCCTGCTCGCCGGCCTCCTGGCCGCCCCCATCTTCGGCGGCGCCCTGCTCCTGAGGCGCGGCTCGGGGGAGGACGGGCGATCCGGCTCCCGCCTCATCCTGAGCCTTGCCATGGCGCTCCTGACCGGCACGATCTCCGGCGTCCTGACCCTACTCGTCTACGCCTACGGCATCCTCCCCCCCGGTGGCGTCCTCGACCCCCTTCAACTAGTCCGCAACTCCGTCCACTCAGCCCCCGGCGTCGGCCTTCTAATAGCCTGGACCATCGCCCGCGACCTCCTGCCCGCCGGCCTCGCCGGCCTCTTCCTATCGCCCCTGATAGGCGGCACCCTCCAACGTATCTACGAGGCCGGAAGACCGCCCCAACAGAGAACCTACGACCAGTACGATTACTAGCCTGTAACACGCTGGCTGCGCTGGCTTTCAACACCAGTCTGCGAGGCAAGCCGGCACGGCCGCTCC
>JACDFX010000111.1 GCA_013815575.1 Rubrobacter sp. | reverse complement strand
GGTCTACCCGCAAGCCGAGAAGATCCGGCTGGTGGTGGACAACCTCAACATCCACACCCCTGCCTCCTTCTACGAGGCCTTCCAAGCCGAGCGGGCGCGCGAGCTGTGCCGGAGGATAGAGTTCGTTTACACGCCGGTGCATGGCTCGTGGCTGAACATGGTCGAGGTGGAGCTCTCGGTCTTGGTGAGGCAGTGCCTGAGGCGGCGCATCCCGGAGGCGGAGGTCCTCAGAAGGGAGGCGCAAGCCTGGGAGAGGGAGCGAAACCGGCTGGGGACGAGCGCGGATTGGCGCTTCACCACCGACAATGCCAGAACGAAGCTGCGCAAGCTCTATCCGTCCATCGAGCCTTGACAAAGGACTAGAGGGGATTGCAGAGTAACTGCAATGCTGTGGGGTATGAACGCCTGCTCGAAGGACCTCAGGCTGAAGGCACTCGCCGCTGTAGAACGCGGCGTCCCAAGGAGGGAGGTCTCCGAGTTCCTGGGGATCTCAATCTCGACCATCTCGCGCTACGCCAAGCTGAAAGCTTCAGGAGAAGACCTTGCCCCAAAGCCCTCGCCGGGCCGTAAAGCGAAGATCCTGGACGATCCCGCCCACAAGAGGGTTCTATGGCGTCAGCTCGAAGAGAACGACACCGCCACACTGGAAGAGCATTGCGAGATGTTCGAGAGCAGGCGGGATTTTCTGTATCCGTGGCGACGATGAGCCGTGCGGTGAGAAACGGTCAGAAAGCTTGGGTGGAGTTTCAAAAAAGATCGATGGCATCCTCCGAGCGAGATGAGCACAGAAGAAGCGCTTTCGCAGAGTACGTGAGGAGGTTCGTCTTCGTGGACGAGTGCTCGACCAACATCGCCCTCAGCCCGATCTACGCTAGGGCGCCCAAGGGTGAGCGGGCCTCTGGCAAGGCGCCCAGGAACTGGGGCAAGAACGTCTCGTTGGAAGAACGTCTCGCTTGTGTGCGCGATCGACGCCGAAGGTGTGAAGCCGTCGATGAGCGTGGAGGGAGCGGTGGACGCCAAGGTGTTCGAGAGCTACGTAGAGCATTTTCTGGCTCCGAAGCTGAAGCGCGGGCAGATCGTTGTGATGGACAACCTCTCCGTGCACAAGAGCAAGCGCGTCCAACGGCTCATCGAGGGTGCTGGATGCGAGCTTTTGTTCCTGCCGGCCTACTCGCCGGACTTCAACCCCATAGAAGAGGCTTTCTCGAAGGTCAAGGGCAGCCTGAGGAAGGCGGGGGCCTGGACGAGGGAGGCCCTCGTGGAAGCGTCAGGCTGGGCTCTGGACACCATCACTCGCGAAGACATCTGCGGCTTCTACACCGACTGCGGATACCGTCTACCAGTGCAGTCGTTGTGAAAACCGCTTTAGGCACACGCTACGACGGAGAGCAGGTCCGACAGGTCGACCTGTTCTTTCGTGTACCGTTCGCCGCCGACGCAGAACGTCGAGGAAGGTCCGCATTCGGGGTATAACTCTATCCAGTTGGGAACCTTCTCCTCCACCAGGGGGGTTACCCTGCTGCAGATCACGAGGCCCGGCCACAGGCGCAAGACCTCCCGGTTCAGGTCCGCCGAGTCGGCCTCGAACACCTCGAGATTCGGGAGGGAGGTCCGCAGAACGGCCGCGATGCTCTCCCGGTAGGACACCAGCTCGTTCGCCACTAGTATGTGTCTTATAGCTTCCATGACCGGTATCTTATGCGGGCGAGATCCTGACGACCTCATGAAAACGGGGGAACTTTGACTAATCCGTTTGGGCTAGGCCGTGCCCGCGGCGCGGTCAAGGACGGAGAGCAGGTCCCCAAGCTGTATCTCCGCGTACTCCGTGCGCTCTCCCCGCTCGAAGGCCACCGAGCGGGCGGAGTGGCCAGGGTAGAGCTCCACCCAGACCGGCACCAGGTCCTGCACCTCTCCCGTGACGCGGCTGCAGATCGCCACGTCGGGGGGGGAACGGGACACGCTGCTCTCCAGGTCCTCCGGCTCCGCGACCTCCACGTCCAATTCCGGGCGCAGTTGGCGGAAGACGGCGGCTATGCTCTCCCGGTAGGAACGCGGCTCGTTTGCCAGCAAGACTCGCAACCTGCCGCTTCGACGGTGAGGAGGTCTCTCTTCCGCCGGGTTAGTCGATCCTCCGACCACTGGTCCTAGCAAGATCTCCCATGCCCCCTCCCGGAACATCTCCTGCCCTCCGTACCGGCACGCGGGTAATCGGCACAGACTCCCAAGAATTCTAGCATGGCGTGACCCGCCGGGGAAGAGTTTCGGGCGGGCTAGCGGATCTCGACCACGCCGTTGCGCGCGGCGAATACCAGGGCCTGCAGCCGAGAGTGGACGTCGAGCTTGTTGAGGATGTTCACCATGTGGGTGCGCTCGGTCTCCACGGTTATGTGCAGCTTCTCTGCGATGTCCCTGCTGTCCAGGCCCTCGGCGAGCGCCTGCAGCACCTCCCTCTCGCGCCGCGTGAGCTGGTCTATGGACTTCTGCGCCTCCAGTTCCTCCTGGCGCTTGCGGCTCACCATGCGCAGCATCTCGATGATCTTGCTCGGAGAGAGCAGGGCCTCACCGGCATTCAGACGCCTAACCGCGTCCACGATGTCGCCTATAGCGACGGCCTTGTGGAGCACGCCCGAGGCCCCGGCCTCGACCGCCCGGGCGAAGCGTGCGGGCTCCAGGCTCGCGCTCAGGACGAGCGTGGTGATCCTGCTGCCCTTGGCGGCGAGCTCCTCGATCAGGTCGAACCCGTCGCCGTCGGGCAGGGCGAGATCGCAGACGGCCACGTCCGTGGCGTCCGCCGACCCGTTCAGGAACTCGCGCGCCTCGGCCAGCGTGCCGGCCTGGCCCACCACGGCGAACTCCTCCTCCCGCTCGAACATGAAGGCTAGCGCCTGACGGAAAGAGGCGTGGTCCTCGATAAGGAGGATGCGGGTCTTCTCTCCATCCACAACATTCTCTGTGGTCACCGTCTTACCCCCGGATCATAGAAAGTCGCCCCAGCTACGCGACCCCAACTCGTCCACACAACTATAGTCGAGTTGCCGGGCCCCAGCCTAGTCCATTTGTACTAGAAACCCCCCTCTTCCGGCGGAATTTCCCCGACAAGCCGGGAGAGCGGCACGCGGAAGAGCACCCGCGTGCCGCGGCTGGGTCCGCTCTCGACCTCGACCTCCCCGCCCAGGTCGAGCGCCCGCTGGCGCATGGAGTACTGCCCGATACCCGTCTGCGACTCGCCCGGGTCGAAGCCGCTCCCGTCGTCGCGGACCTCCGCGTACAGGGCGTCCCCTTCGACGCCGAGCTCGACCCGGACGTGGCTGGCGGCGGCGTGGCGGCGGACGTTCGTCAGCGCCTCCTGGACGATGCGCACGAGCTCCTGCCCGTAGCCCTCGGGCAGGCTCCGCGGCACACCGTCCCGGACCACCAGGTCCAGCTCGTACCTTCCCCGCGCCATGCGGCGGTTGAGGTCCACGAGGTTCTTCAGCGAGGAGACGAAGGACCGTTCCATCGTCTCCTTTAGCCGCAACTCGAAGATGGCGCCGCGCAGGCCCTCGACCGAACGCCTGAGGGCGTCGGCGCTCTCTTGGAGGGCGGGGTCGCCGCCGTTCGCGGAGGTCACCTGGAGGACCTGTATCTCCTGCAGGGCGTAGACGATGTCCTGGAGGATGCTGTCGTGGAGCTCGCGGGCTATGCGGTTGCGCTCGGCCTCCCGGACGTCCTGCAGGGCCCGTTCGGCCCGGTTGCGCTCGGTAACGTCGTGGGCGACGACGCACATCACCCGCCGGTCGCCGTAGGGCACGGTGCTGATGCTGATCTCGACGTCTACCAGCCCGCCGTCCTTGCGCCTGTACTGCCTCAAGCCGAGGGAGAGCCGCCCCTCGCGCACCACCCGCTCCACGTTTCGGTCGACGCTCTCCCTTTCGTGGGCGCTTATATCGTAGAACGACATGCCCCTTAGCTCCTCCGGCGCATAGCCGAGCGTGGCCGCGAGCGCGGCGTTGGCCTCCAGCATGCGCAGGGACTCCAGATCGAGCAAGAATATGCCCTCGGCCGCCTGCTCCACCACGTTCCTGTAGAGTTCCTCGCTTTGGCGCAGGTCCCTCGCCCCCCGCGCCCGCTCTATGGACTCCCAGCAACGGTTGGCCACGGCCACGAGGAGTTCGACCTCTTCGCGCGACCAGCGCCGCGGTTCCTTCTGGTGAACGGCCATCCCCGCCACGAACCGCCCGTCCTTGTGTAGGGGCACGCTGATCACGGCCCGGATCTGCGTCTGCCGGTACGCCGCGAGATCCACCCCTGCCACGCGCCCGTCCTCCTCGGCGTCGTGGACCACGTAGGGTTCGTTCTCCCGCGAGAGGCGTAGGGCCTCGGAACCGAACTGGGACATGGCGAAGCGTCCGACGATGCTGGGCACGCCCCTGGTGTAGTCGCCGGTGATGCGGAAGTGGTCCTCGTCCGCCTCGACCTCGGCGTAGGCGCAGCGGTCGGCGCCCAGGTGCTCGCCGAGCATCCGGGCCGTGGTGGCCATTACCTCGTCCGGGGCGGTGACGGGTTGCAGCGCCCGATCCAGGGCGGCGAGGAACCGGGTCCTCTCCTCGGCCTCTTTGCGCTGGGTGATGTCCGTGGAGATGCCGCACGTGGCGTAGGGGAACCCGTCCGGGCCCCTCAGAGGGAACTTGACGGAGACATAAGTGTGCACACCGTCGTCCTGGGTGACCACCTCCTCGACCTCCATCGGGGACTCCGAGCGGAGCACCTCCAGGTCGTTCGTCCTGTAGATGTCCGCGGCGTCCTTCGCGAAGAAGTCGTAGTCGGTCTTGCCGATGACCCGCTCCTTCGTGGTGTGAAACAACTCCTCGAAGCGGCGGTTCACGAGGACGTAGAAGCCGCCGGCATCCTTGACGTAGATCACGGCCGTCGTATTGTCCAGGATGGCCTGCAGGCGTTCCTGGCTCTCCCTCAGCGCCTCCTCGGCCACCTTGCGCGCGGTGACGTCGTAGCGGATCGCCGCGTACTGGTAGGGCTTGCCCCGTTCGTCCAGGAAGGGCACGATGGTCGTGTCCACCCAGTAGATCGAGCCGTCCTTCGCCCGGTTCTTGAGCTCCCCGCGCCACACCCCGCCCCGCGCGATCGTCCGCCACAGGCCCTTTATGTACTCCGGCGGGTGGTGTCCCGAGTTGACCAGACGGTGGTCCTGGCCGACGAGCTCTTCTCGCGAGTAGCCGGAGATCTCGCAGAACTTGTCGTTGACGTAGGTAATGGTGCCCTGCTGATCGGTGATGGCGACGATGGCCGACTCGTCGAGGGCGAACTTGAGGTCGGCGAGCTCCTTGAGGGTCTGGCTCAGGCCCTCTTCGGCCTCCATCCTCTCCGAGATGTCGGTGGCGACCCCGATCACGCCCTTCACCAGACCGTCCTCGCCGCGCAGCGGCTCGTACCAGGTCTCGAAGATGACGCCCCCAACCTCGCTGGTGCCCACTAACTCCTCGCCCGCAAGCGAGCGCCGCACGTCCTCCAGGACCTCCGGCGCCCCGGCGTAGACGTCGAAGACGGAGCGACCCACGAGCTCGTCCGACCGGAGGCCCAGGGTCTCCAGCCCGCGACCGGCGGAGAGCGTGAAGGTGCCCTCCGCGTCCAGGGAGAAGAGCACGACCGGGGCGTTGGTAACGACGGTCCTCAAAAGCTCCTCGCTCTGCTCGAGCGCCTCCTCAGTCCGTCGACGCTCGGTGACGTCGCGGGAGTTGACCACGATGCCTTTTATTACAGGGTCGTGGAGCAGGTTCTCGCCGATGGCCTCCATCCGGCGCCAGGCGCCGCCCTTGTCTCGGACCCTGTACTCTACGGTCGGGAAGGGGCCGGGACGGTCCCGGTGCTCGGAGAACACCTCCGCCACGCGCGCGCGGTCTTCGGGGTGGATCAGGTCGAACGCCCCCACCCCGATTCTCTCTTCCTGCGAAAAACCAAGCACCCGCTCGACGGCCGGGCTTTCGTAGACGATGGTGCCTTCCTCGTCGAGCACGATGATGATGTCCGAAGCGTTCTGAACCAGGGACCGGAACCGCTCCTCGCTCTTTCGCAACGCGTCCTCTGCCCGCCGTCTCTCCGTGACATCGACCCCGTAGATGCGCAGAAGGCCACTCTCCGGCGTGCGCGAAATAGTCTGCTGGTAGAAGCGCCCGCCCACCTCTACCTCGCGTACGAACGGCCGTCCCCCGGACGACCAGACGCGCTGGTTCGCCTCTTCGAGGTTCGCGAGTGCCGGGTGGCCCGCCCCGAGGCTGCGGAGGTCCGGGAAGTGGGCCTGGGCCACCGGGTTGAGGTACGTCGGCTCGCCGGCGACGCTGGTCTCGATAATGGGGTTCGGGTTGAGCTCCGGGAACGAA
>JACDFX010000510.1 GCA_013815575.1 Rubrobacter sp. | reverse complement strand
GGTTCGTGGCCATATTCTGGTTTGCGGTGCAGACCTACCTCGGGAGCCTCGCCGTGGGGCTCATCTTCGGGGCGCTCATACCGGGGTGGAGTTCGCTTGACTTCTCTATCCTGGGGATGGGGTTGAATGGTTGGATCTCCTTCCTGGTGTTCTGGGCGTTGCACGCGTACGTGATCCTGCACGGCATGGAGCGCATCAAGTTCTTCGAGCTGTGGGCTGGACCGTTGGTTATCGTGGCAGGCCTGGCGCTCGTATTCTGGGCGGTGGGTGCGGCCGGTGGGGTCGCGCCGCTCTTCGACCAGCCCTCCAGGCTCTCCCCCGGGGAGTTCTGGCCGCTCTTCGCGCTCTCGGTTACGGCGCTGGTCAGCGTGTGGAGCACGCTGGTGTTGAACATCCCGGATTTCACGCGCTTCTCGCGGTCGCAGAAAGACCAGATGGTCGGCCAGGCGATAGGGCTTCCGCTCACGACCATCCTGTTCTCCGTCATGAGCATCGCCATCACGGCTGGCTCGACGGTCGCTTTCGGGCGGCCGATCAGCCAGCCTGACCAACTGCTCCTGGCCTTCGACAACACCGTGATCCTGCTGATTGGAGCTTCGGTCATCCTGATCGCGACGCTCTCGGTGAACGTGGCCGCGAACATCGTCTCCCCGGCCTACGACCTCGTGAACCTGTTCCCGAGGAGGCTCAACTTCGTCTCGGCCGGCATCCTCTCCATCGTCCTCGGCTTCCTGTTCGTGCCGTGGTTGTGGATGGACAACCCCGACACCATCTTTAGGGTGCTCGGTTACATCGGCGGCGCCCTCGGCCCCGTCGCGGGGATCATGATCGCGGACTTCTACCTCGTCCGCCGCAGCAACTACGACCTCGACAGCTTCTACGACAAGCGCGGCGTGTACGGCTATAGCGGCGGCTGGAACCTGAAGGCCCTCATCGCCACGGCCCTCGGCATCATCGTGGCCTTCGTGGGGCTCGTGGTCCCGCCGCTCAGCGTCCTGCTCTCGTATTCGTGGGGCCTCGGCCTCGTGGTGGCCCTCGTCGCCTACACGGTGCTGATGAGGGCGGAGCGCGCCCAGAGCACCGCCGAACCGGCGATGGAGATCGCAGAGGAGCTTTCGTAGCCCACGCCGGGTAGCCGGCCGTACAGGAGAATCTCAGGAGGATCTCCCCGCAGGTGGGAGGGGCCACTCCTTCGTCGCCAGGCTGAAGTCGTAGCCGGCGGAGATTGCCGTCGCGCCCGTGACGGAGCCGTGACGGCTCGCCCGCGTCCGAAGGGAGGACGGGCGCCCTCGCGCCCTGCGGGGACCCGGCGTTTGGTCGGGTTTCCGCCCGGCCGTCACAGGCCGGGGGTCCCGTACCGGCCCGCCGATTGACGGACGGTCGCGGGTTGTGCGAGAGTGGGCGGATACGGGGGTCATCTAGGAGAGGGAGAGCGCCATGAACGAGCTGCTTTTTACCGGGGGAACGGTCGTCACCGCCGAGGGCAGCTACCGCGCTGACGTGCTCGTCGAGGGCGGTAGGATCTCGGCCGTCGGCGCGAGCATCGGCGCCGACGGCCTCGAGACCGTGGACGCCTCGGGGTTGCTGGTCATGCCCGGCTTTATCGACGCGCACACCCACATGGACATGCCATTCGGGGGCACCACGGCCGCTGACGACTGGGCCACCGGCACCGAGGCCGCGGCGGCGGGCGGGACCACCACGATCATCGACTTCGCCCTGCAGGAAGAGGGCGGCACGCTCGCCGGGGCCGTCGAGGTGTGGACGGAGAAGGCGCGGGGCAAGGCCGTCATAGACTACGGCTTCCACGTCGCCATCACGGACCTGCGCGACGACATAAAGGCCGAGCTCCCGAGTTTGGCGGAGAAGGGCGTAGCCTCCGTCAAGATCTTTATGGCCTACAAGGGCACCCCCCTCTACACCGAGGACGACGACCTCTTCGAGACGCTGCAGCTCTCGAAGGACGCCGGCGTCCTCGTCCTCGTCCACGCCGAGAACGGCGACGCGATAGCCAAGCTCCAGGAGCAGGCGCTCGCACGTGGCGACACCGCGCCGAAGTTCCACGCGCTCACCCGCCCCGAGGCGGTCGAGGCCGAGGCTACGAACCGTGCGATCCGGCTCGCCGAGGTGGCCGAAGCCCCCATCCTCGTGGTCCACGTCTCCTGCGCGCCCGCGCTGGAGGCCATCCACCTCGCCCACGAGCGCGGCCAGACCGTCTACGCCGAGACCTGTCCCCAGTACTTCGCCTTCGAGTACGAGGACCTTGCGAGATCGGGCTTCGAGGGCGCCAAGTACGTCTGCTC
>JACDFX010000110.1 GCA_013815575.1 Rubrobacter sp. | reverse complement strand
TCCCTGAAGGGCGGCCCCGCACCGAGCATCCCGGCCAGCTCTCTCACCCCCGTCCTACCGTAGGCTCTTCCAGAAGGGGGCCAGGGCGGCGCGGGCCTCATCCACGGGCCGCACGCCGCCCGTGTATTCCCAGCCCGGTGCGTCCTCGTGCGCCCCGCGCACGGTCGCGGCGACGCCCCGCGTGAGGGCGTCGAGATCGTAGCCGCCCTCCAGCACGAACGCCGGCGGGGGCGCCCCCGTCTCACCGGCGGCGGCGGAGATCAGGGCGGCGAACCGCCCGAACGAGCCAGCCTCCAACCGCATGCCCCCGAGCGGGTCAGCCGCGTCGGCGTCGTAGCCGGCGGAGACGATCACGAGCCCGGGCCCGAACTCTTTCAATACCGGAACCAAAACCCCGGCGAACACCGCCGCAAACACGTCCTCACCCGACCCCGCCGGGAGCGGCACGTTGGCCGTGAATCCCCGCCCCGCGCCCTCCCCGGTCTCGCCGACCCGACCGGTGCCGGGGTAGAAGGGGCTCCGGTGCGTCGAGAGGTAGAGGACCGTTTCGTCGGCGTAGAAGGCGTCCTGGGTGCCGTTGCCGTGGTGGACGTCCCAGTCGAGGACGGCGACCCTCTCGACCCCGAGCGAGCGGGCGTGCGCGGCGGCCACCGCGGCGTGGTTGAGGAGGCAGAAGCCCATCGCGTAATCTGCGCCCGCGTGATGCCCCGGCGGCCGGACAGCGGCGAAGGACGGCTCCCCGCCGAGGGCGCTCTCAACCGCCCCGCAGGCGGCCCCGCTCGCGAGCGCCGCCCCCTCGAAGGAGCCGGGACCCAGCGCCGTGTCCGGGTCGAGGTAGCCGCCCCCGGCGTCGGAGAGGTCTCTCAGGCGGTCCAGGTAACGCGGGGTGTGGACGGCGAGGAGCGCCTCCTCCCCTGCCTGCCGGCAGGGAAGCCACCGGACCGGCGCCCCGCCGCGCTCCGCCTCCTCCGCGCCCGCAACGGCCGCCGGAAACCGCTCCGGGTTCTCCACGCCGGAAAGTTCGTTGACGTGGCGCTCCAGGGCCGGGTCGCTATAGACGTGCAAGCTTCACGCTCCAGGTTCTCGATTCCGCTACGGGGTCCATTATCCGGCGGGAGGCTCACCGATGACAAGGCCGCCCCGAAAACGCCCGGCTCTCCCTTCTCAAAAAAAGTTCCTTGACGCCCAGCAGATCCCTGGTAGCATCCCTACCTTGAAGTAGCAAGTAGTTGCAAGCAAGAATATTGGAGGGGGATCTCCTTGCGGAAGTTTGTTGTTGCCCTGTTCTCGTGCGCCGTGTTGTCGGCGGTGATAGTCGCGTACTCGCCTTCCGAGGCGTCCGCGCAGACGATCTCGGGCGAGGCGGCCGTGGCCGAGGCGCAGTCCTACATCGGTACTCCTTACGGGGCCGGCGGCCTGGACTGCTCCGGCTTTACCTCGGCCGTCTACGCCAACCTCGGCGTGTCGCTGCCAGACGACCCGGCTGCCCAGTACGGTTACGGCGTACCCTCCGCGGGTGCGGCCGGCGACCTCGTCTTCTTCGACGAGGCCGGCTACGGCATCTCGCACGTCGGCATCGCCACCGGCTACGGCACCGTAATCCACGCCTCGACCTACTACGGGACCATAACCGAGACCCCGATCTCGCAGGTCCCCGGCTACGTCGGCGCGGTGGATGTGGTCTAGAGGTTTCAGGCTTCAGGTCTTGGCCTGTAGCTTGCCTGAGGGGGTCGGGGCTTTTTCCCCGGCCCCTTCGCCTTTTGGTCTCTCTCCGGGAATCAGGTTTCGCGCCACCGGAGTAGAGCTGTTGCCTGGAACTTTGTTCCTACCTCGTAATTCCGGCGATGATCGCTTTCAAGGCAGCGGTGGCCCTTCCAGATCGCGGGGCGTAGGCCACGACGAAGGCTATGGCAAGGGCCAGCAGGAGGATGCCGGGGACGAGGAAGGCGGACCAGAAGCCTAGAGAGGCGGCGAGCAGGCCTCCGCCAAGGGGACCGAGGGCGAAGCCGGCGGAGGTGGCCGAGGAGGCGACACCGAAGGCCTCTCCCTGGCGTCCGGCTGGGGCGGCGGACCTTATGGCGAGGTTGGCCACGGGTATGGCGCAGCCTATAAAGAGGCTGGTGAGGAGGCGAAGGGCCCAGAGTTGGGGGACGCTCTCGGAGAGGGCTTGCGGGAGCGCGGCGAGGCCGGCCAGGGCCAGCGACACGACCATGACGCGGCGGGCGCCGAAGCGGGCGGCGAGGCGCCCGCCGAGCAGGGAGCCGAGCGAGGCAACGAGGGCGCCGGTACCGATGATCCAACCCGCCTGGCTCGCAACCCTATCCGCAGCCCCCGCGAGCGTGCTAACGAACCCGGGCAACGCGACCGCGGCGCTCGTAATCGCCACGTGTACCGCGAACAGGGTGAGTAGCCCCGGCAGGAGCAACCGGTAAGGGAGCGGGGAACGCCCTGATCCAGTATCACTTTCGGCCTCTTCCCTCTCTTCCACACCCGGCTTGTTCTCCCTTACGCCGAACAGGATGATCACGGTGGAGACCGCGAGCAGCGCGGAGGCCACGAAGAACGAGGTTCGAAGGCCCGCCGAGTCGGCGCTGATCCCACCAAGCGCGGGCCCCACGCCAGCCGCCACGAAGATCACGGTCTGGAGCGCCCCGAGCCTCCACCCGGCCTTCTCGGCCGGCGCCGTCGCCGCAACGAGCGAGGTCGCCGCCGGCACGGTGCCGGTCAACGTTCCCTGCAACAGCCTCAACACGAGCAACTGCCAGGGCCCCGTGACGAAGGCCATCGAACCCACGACCACCACGGCGGCAATCGTCGCCCGCAGCAGCATGAGCTTGCGCCCCATCCGGTCTGACAACTTCCCCCACAACGGCGCCACCAACGCCATCGTCGCCCCGGACGCCCCGTTTATGACCCCGGCCCAGGCCGCCGCGTGCCCCACGTCCTCGACCCCCAGCGCCTGCACGTACAGCGGCATGAACGGCACCACGAACATAAACGCCGTCGTCCCCAAGAGCTGCGAGACGAGCAGCGCCAGAAAGGACGACGTCCCCTCCTCCGAGAGACGGGCGCCTGACTCCTCTTCTTTTTCCGTCCGCCGGAACCTCGCGCGCGCCGCAACGCCCGCGCCCCGAAACCGCTCGTGTAACTTCATCCTTTGAATAAACATACCGTACGTGAACGTACGAGTCTAGTTGAGGTCGTTAAGGTATTCACCTGTCTTGGTGGTTGGGTCAGGCTCCCTTGAGCTCGCGCATCCGGGACTCGCAGAGGGAGATGTCGCGGATGAGTTCTTCGCGCAGGGCTTCGGCACTCTTCAGGTCTTCGCGGGTCTTGGCGATGCGTTCGGCCACCTCGCGCTCCCGTTCCCTGAGGTGCTCGGCCGTCTCGGCCAGGACCCTCTCGCGGGTTGCCTCCCGGGCGGCGTCGCGGACGGAGAGGAACTCCCGGACGGCGGCGAGGGAGAAGCCCATGCCTTTCAGGCGCAGGATGCGTTGCAGGCGTTCGACATCCGGGGCGTTATAGAGGCGGAAGCCGCCGGGGGAGCGGTTCTTCGGGGAGACGAGGCCGAGCTCCTCGTAGTACTTGATCGTGCGCGTGCTAACGCCCAGGCGCTCCGCGACCCCGCCTATCCGGGAGAGTTCCTCCGGCTCCTGCAACCGACCAGCCTTTCCGCGCTTCCGGGCGCCGTCAGGCTAACCCCCGTCCCCAACGGAGTCAATCCGGGTGCCCGGGGCCTCCGGGGTCCCTCCTCTTTATCTACAGTACCCGGGCGAACCTGAGGAGGTCCGCGAGGGTGAACTTGCCGGGCTGGGCGGCCGGTAGTGTGGGCTCCCAGTTCTCCGAGCGCAGGATCGAGTTCTCGCTGCGCCTGACGAGGCCGACAAAGACCTCCGCGAGGATCGTGCTTCCGACCGGCCCGAGGCGTTCGCCGCCGGTGAGGGCCGCAGCTTCGGCCAGGACGTAGTACCAGAGCGGCGTGCGCCCAAGGAAACCGGCCCCCTGAAGGACCTGGGACTGCTCCTCACTCGCCGCGCCGGCCAGGACCTGCTGCTGCGTGAGCACGGGCACGTCGCGAACGCCGGAGAGCTCCTCGCGCAGCGCGCGGGCGACGGCCTGGCCCGTGGGCAGGCGCAGCAGGTAGCCGCGCAGGAGGTTGCGGACGGCGAGCCTGGCGCGGTCGCCGGGTAGGATGCGCCCGCGAAGGTCCGGGAGCTCGAAGAGCGGCTCGACCAGCTTCGTGTCTATGCGGCGGGTCCTGTTGAAAGGGGCGCCCGCGTCGAGGAAGTTCTCCCACTCGATGATCCAGTTCTCCGGCAGCGTGTCGAACTCGCCGAGTTGCCCGCTGAGGGCCGAGAAGGTGAACAGGAGGCCGAGCGTCGCCGGCGTCGTCCCGGGCTCGCCGCTCCCGTTAAAGTTCAGGTTGAAGTCGTAGTCGGCCCGGACCATGCTGTGTCCGAAGCGATAGGCGGCCACCGAGAACTCAAGGGGCAGGAAGAAGCGGTCGTCGTCCGGGTCGTAGACCCGGTTACGCTCGATGGTTTCGTCAACTATTTGCGGGTCTGCAATGCGCTTCAAGAAGTCGTGGAGGACGACGTGTTGGTAGTGCCGGCGCAGCGTTCTCCTGGCGCCCCTGAAGTCCTCGCCCCCGTCCACCAGCCTGTTGTGGGCGAGCAAAAAGGCGAGGTGCAGTTGCGCGACGATGGTGTTCTCGTCGTTGCGGGGGTCCCCGATCAGGGCCGCCCGGTCGTGCTGGGGGTCTTCACCGCGGGGTTCCCTGGGCAGGTCGTTCGCGTCCCCCTTGCCCGGCGGGCGAAGCAGCGGTTTGTCTGAGGCGCCAAGCTCCGTGACGCGCCCGACTCTCATCTTGCTGCCGGTCCGCGGAGCGGGCAGGCCGTAAACGCTGTCCAGCTCGAGGGTCGCGGTGCGGGCGTTGCGAATGTTGGCCTTTATGTCCTCCCGCCGGAGCGGGGAGAGGTCGGGGTCGAGCAATTCGGGGAGGGTCGCGGAGACGGTCTCAAGCGTTACGTCGTGGTCTACGAACTGGCCGAAGTACGTGTAGGCCGCGGGGATGTCAGAGTTCCCGCCGCCGGCACGCCCGCCGCTGTCGCGCACGGTCCGGCCGAGGGCGATGAGGTCGTCGCGCGTCTTACGCGCCTCGGGGAGAAGGTTCTCCGGGTCCTGTTGGAGCCTCGGGAATAGGAAGCCAAAGTCCTGCGTGTCGGCCGGACGAACGGCGGCAAAGGCCAGGGCAGTGTCCGCGCTACTCTCGGCAAAAGCGTCGCGGGCCTCCCGCAGGTCCTCCAACGTGATAACGGTCCCGTGAGACAGACGTGGCATGATCCCATCCTCCAGACTCGGTAGCTTTGCGGACCAGGGTGTGTGTCCCGGATACCCTCCCTCCCGAGATCAAAGCGCCCAAAGGGACGCGTCCTTCTCAGACGTCTCTCGCAACGGACGTATCTTAACCCCGAAGAAACGCCCGGTGCAATACGTTCGGATCTATAGAGCGTCTTGCGGAGAGGACGAACATCCCCAATAACCCCCGGCGATAGCCACCTGTTCTGGCTGATCGCCAGTAGCTGACGGCTTTGATAGCTATCTTTCCCGGTGCCCGGCGAGGACGCGGCGGGCTACGGCGAAGGCGGCGTTGGCGGCGGGGACGCCGCAATAAATGGCTCCCTGCAGGAAGACTTCTTTGATCTCATCCTCGGTTAGGCCGTTGCGGAGGGCGCCTTCTACGTGCGTGCCGAGCTCTTCGTGGTGGCCATGGGCCATGAGCGCGGTGAGGGTTATGACGCTCCGGGTCTTGCGGTCGAGGCCCGGGCGCGTCCAGACCTCGCCCCACGCGTAGCGCGTGATGAAGTCCTGGAAGTCGGCCGTGAAGGGGGTGGTTTTTTCTACTGCCGCGTCCACGTACTCGTCGCCGAGGACTTCGCGGCGGACTTTCATGCCGCTGTCGTGGGTCTCGTTTGGGTTCATCTTGCCTCCAGATGGTCCAAGATAAGTCGGGTAACCGTCTCCGTTGTTCGTGGTCAAGAAGGTTCCTCCCCGCGGTAGAGTTTCAGGGCCCGGTCGACGAACGAACCCGCGGATCCGAGATAGCCCGCCGGGTCGAGCGCCGCGTCTATCTCCCCTTCGGAGAGCACTTCGCGGATTTCGGCGTCTTGCAGCAACTCCTCGCGCAGATGCTTCCCGTGCTTCAGCGCCCGGCGGCAGGCGGCCTCGACGAGGTCGTGGGCCTTCAGGCGCCCGAGCTTCTCCGACGCGACCGTGGTTACGTTCTCGGCGAGAAGCATGCCCTTCGTCGCGCCGAGGTTCTCCAGCATCTTCTCCGGGAAGACCTCCAGGCCCGCCGTCGCCTCGCGGACGTTGGCGGCGGCACCGCCGGCGAG
>JACDFX010000509.1 GCA_013815575.1 Rubrobacter sp. | reverse complement strand
GTTTGATCTCTTTGGCTCGTTCACTGTCCTCCGATATGCGGTAGAGGATCCCGACGGCGGCGAAGCATACCAGGAGGCTCGAGCCCCCGTAGCTCACAAAAGGGAGCGTCATCCCGGCGAGCGGGAGCACGATCATCGCCGCCCCCATGTTGAAGACCGCCTGAAGGGTGAGCATCGTCGTCAGGCCGGCCGCCACGCAGCGGGCCATTACGGACGGGGCATCGAGCGCTATCTTCACGCCGCAGAGCGCCAGGAAGAGGAAGGCCGCTATAACGCCGACCATCCCGAGCAGGCCCAACTCCTCGCCGACAAGCGCGAAGATCATGTCCGTGTTTATCTCCGGCACGATGGCCCCCTGGCCGCCGGACCCAGCCCCCGACCCGAAGAGGCCGCCGGCCTTCATCGCGATCATGGCCTGGACGTTCTGGTAGCCGGAGGTGTCGGCCACCGCCAAAGGGTCCAGAAACGTCAAGAACCGCTCCCGCCGGTACGGCGCCAACAACATGACTACCGCCAGCGCGGCGACGGCCCCCACGCCCGAGAGGAGCAGGTATCGCGTCCGAACCTCGGAGGCCCACAGGGCGCCCGCCACACCGGCCAGCAGGATCACAGACGTGCCGAAGTCCGGCTCGATCAGGACGAGCACGAACAGCAGCCCGACGGCGGCCAACGGCTTTAGTGGCAATCCGGACCCGGGTTTCAGGCGCGCCAGGGCGCAACCTAGGTAGATGATCCCCACGATCTTCGCGAACTCCGACGGCTGCGGGTCGAAGAAAGGGAGGTCGATCCACCTCCTGGCCCCGTTGACCTCCACGCCGATCCCCGGCACCAGAACGAGCACGAGTCCCAATAGCACTATCCCGTAGAGGACGGCGGCGTACCGGCGCCAGACGGTGTAGCGGACCCGGCTGACCGCCGCGAACACCGCGATCCCGAGCGCCAGATGCACGAGCCTGACCACCAGGACCTCCGTGCCGGAGAACCTGTACGTGGCGGAGTAGACCATCACCACCCCGAGCAACGAGAGCCCGAGCGCGACGAAGAACAGGTTGGCCCTGACCCCCGTCACCGCCCCACCACCCCGCGCCTTCCGGCGAGCCCCCTTGCGAGCCGGGCGAACGCCTCGCCGCGCTCCGCGTACCCGGCGAACTGGTCGAAGCTCGCGCACCCAGGCGAGAGCAGCACCACGTCGCCGGGCCTGGCAACCTCCGCCGCCCGGGATACGGCCGGGCCGAGATCCCGCAGCCGCTCGACCCCGCCGCCGTACCCCTCATCTTCGAGAAACCCGGTGATCCGGGGCCCCGCCTCCCCCTGGCAAAGCACGGCCCGGCACCCCCCGAGGTGCGTCAGGATCTCCGAAAAGTCCGTGTGCTTCTCCGAGCCGCCGAGAATCAGCACGACCGTCCGGTCCAGGCCACCCAGGGCAGCCGCCACAGCCGCCGGGTTGGTCGCCTTCGAGTCGTCCACGTAGGCGACGCCGTCGTACTCAGCGATGACCTCAAGCCGGTGCGGCTTGAGGCGATACCCCAACAGGCCATCCCGGATGGCCGCGCGCTCGACGCCGAGGGCTTCCGCCGCGGCGGCGGCGAAGAGCGCGTTCTCGAAGTTGTGCGTGCCCGCGAAAGAGAACTCTTCGGTACGCAAGATAGAGTCTCCGCGCAGGAACAGTCGTCCGTCCCGAACCGCCGTGTCCCCCTCACCGATAAGCAGCGGCTTGCCAGTGAGGCCGGGGGCGGCTTCGCGTCCGACCGGGTCCCCGGCGCCCACGAGGGCGAGGCCCTCCAGCCCCTGGCCCTCGAAGATGCGCAGCTTGTCCCGCTTGTACTCCTCGAACGAGGCGTGCCAGTCCATGTGGTCCGGACGGGCGTTCAACAACGCCGCGACCTCGAAGCCTGGCCCCGTCATGTAGTGGAGTTGGAAAGACGAGATTTCGAGAACGAGCAAGCCCGTATCCAGGATCTCGTCGAGGCATCCCGTGGGCGCCCGCCACGAGTTACCGGCGACCGTGTGCGGCACCCCAGCGGCGTCGAGAACGCGGTGCAGCATGTCGACGACCGTCGTCTTGCCGTTCGTCCCCGTTACGGCCGCCACGCGCACTCCGGGGCCGAGAAGCTTCAGGCCGAGCGCGACCTCCGAGACGACCGGGATTCGCCTTCTCTCCGCCGCCCGCAACACCGGGTCCGACGGCCGGACGCCGGGGCTTACGACGACCCGGTCCACGTTCTCCAAGACCTCCGGACCAGCCCCGAGGCGTCCCTCGACGCCGAGTTCCGAGAGCTTCGCCCGCAGGCTGTCGCCGTCGTTGGCG
>JACDFX010000008.1:10136-15669 GCA_013815575.1 Rubrobacter sp. | reverse complement strand
GGATCTGGGAGGCGCCGAGCGTGGGACGCTGGACGAGATGCTAGAGGCCTCTACAGATGTCGCCGTGATCTACCCGCTCATCCAGCGGTTCGAGAAGATGATCAAGAATACGAGCAGGGCTGGGCAAGCCGAGAGATTAGACAACTGGCTCGGAGCGGCCCTCACCAGCGGCGTCAAGGACTTCGAGACCTTCGCCACGGGGCTCAAACGAGAGCAGTCCGGCGTGGAGGCCGCGCTGACTCTACCCTACAGCAACGGGCAGACAGAGGGCCAGATCAACAGGTTGAAGCTGATCAAGAGGCAGATGTATGGGAGAGGGAGCTTCGAGATGCTGCGCCAGCGTGTTCTGGGGGCCGCTTGATGCCGCGCAGGTCAGAGAGCCGCTTCATTGACCTTTCATTGCACCAAAAGCAGCGATGAGCCGTGCTAGCGGGGGAATCCCACCTTACCTTCCTTGTTCTTGCGCGGCCACACGTCTCCGTCGCCGTTACCGCGTTCTTTCTTTTTGGCCATAACCCGTTTTCCTCCCTCAGCCGCCGCGAGTCTTTCACTCCTGCTGCTAGACCTTGCCGGTCCACTTGTTCAAAAAGGCGGCCGGTTCCAGAACCGCGACGCCCTGCCTCGCCTCCTCCGGGTAGTGCTTCATGTTCCCCGTAATGAGCGTAGCCTCCGCGGCGTGAGCCGTCTCCAGAAAAGGGACATCGTCTGGGTCCGGCAACTCCGCCCCTAGGGGATTGGGATTGACGCCCAATCCCTCGGCCTCGACGAAGCCCACAAGCGCCTCGACGTCCCTCGCCGCAAACCCGAACTTCTTCCTTCGCAGCACCTCCCGCCACTCGGCCAGGACTCGGTCGTCGTAGGCCGCCGTAAGCTCCCCGGCCAGCACGAGGTCGAGCACCCTTCCGGGCGTACCGAAGCTGTTCAAGAGCGCGGACACCACGACGTTCGTGTCCAGCACCACCCTCTGCGGGCTCACCGCGCGGCGCGCTCGCTCCTCGCTGTCGCGATCTCCGCCTCTATCTCCTCCCGGCTCAGATCATCGGAACCCTTACGAGAGACGGCCCTTCGCATCCGGGAGACGGCGGCCTGCGCCCTGGCCCGCCTTACGAGACGTACCGTCTCCTCGAGGTCCTCGCCGTCCACACCCACCAGCAATGCGACCGGCTTGCCGCGGGAGGTGATGACCACCTCGTCCCCTTCCTCGGCGGCCTCGAAGACGGGCCTGGGGTTTACGCGTATCTCCCTGGAGCTAACGAACTTCATACAGCCTCCCTCAATTGTAGATCCTAGCGTCACACGGAAGTCTATAGCATCTGAGCGCTTGGACAAACGGGAATCGGGTAGGGCAGAACTATCGGACACACGCTTCCCGAACGAAGGTTCGTTCGAGCCGGGAGATCGCTGGTCGTTATACTTGCCGCGAACGCTTCTCTTCGCGCTTGGGTTTCGTGTTGTTTTGGTAGTGATAGCGTTGGCGGCAGGCGTTGTTGCAAAAGCGCTTGTCCTGGCGGGGCTTCCTGCGCTTGCCTTCGCCTTCGGAGCCGGACGCGCGGACCGTCAGACCGACCAGTTTGCCGCAGTGCCGGCAGCGGGCGACGTGCTTCTCGCCGGCGGCGACGAGCCAGTACATCTGCAGGTACATGGCGCCGAGCAGGTTGAAGAACCCATAACCGCTCGACAAGCTGGAAGGCAGTGAGGAGCCGGGTTGGAGCGTCAGCTTGGGGTAGGCGAAGGCGTCGACCATCCGCACCACTTCGTAGGTCACCAGGTAGAGCGCGAAACCCAACCTTCCCCCGTACAGGTCCTCCAGATCCGAATCGAAGTATTCCACGAAGAGGTCCACGGGCCAGGTATCGAACCGCCCCAGCAGGGGCATAATCGCGTCCTCGTCCCGATTTAGGCTGGCCTCGTAGAAGGCCAGGACGGCGGCGGCCCTGTCGACCTCCTCGAAGAACTGGTCGACGTATTCGTGCTGTGCCGCCGCGTATCGTTCGAAGGTACGCCGGTCCCGGTAGTACCCGCGACTGGAGCCCAAGAGCCCGTACTGGCGCGCCCAATCGAGCGCGATCTCGTTGGGGTTCGAACGATCCTTCTCCGCCAGCCGAGCGAACTCGAGGAAAAGGCCGGGGTGTTCTCGCAGCGGATCGTAGTACCTCCATGCGTCCCGGTCCTCCCACTCGTATTTGGGTTCACCCACCTAGAAGGAACTAACGAGGGTGTCCGGGCGCCGCCGAAGAGCACCGGTTGAGCTGTCTGTAACGGCCCGGCGAAGCACGGCTCGCCCGGCCCTCACCACACGCCGTCGGCGCCGGGGATCCTGAAGCGATCCGATGGCCCTATCGCGCGGTGCTCGTCGACGACCTGGATCGGGACGCGCCCTTTGCCGAATTCACCTTTGCGTAAGGAGCAGGCAAGGATTCCTTAAGATTTGCCGCTTAGATTCATCCTGAAGGAGCGTGAAAGGTGGGCCTGCATCGGAGCGCGTGAGTATCTCCGCGACCGGTACACTGAATCTGAGGGGGCGGAGCAGGCGAGGATTTCTCAACTCGGCGCGTTATGGGCCTGTGACTTACTACGAGGGCGCGGTTTTCGGGCTGGCGCCCCTGGAAGGGGTGGGACGATGATCGACCTCAAGGTCGGAGACGGGTTTCCCGACTTCACGCTACCGGACCACCGCGGTAGCCCGAAGGCGCTCTCCGGCTTCATGAAGCCCAGCCCGATGGACGAGAAGATGGGCTTCCTCGACGGCTACCCCCTCATCCTGGTCTTCTCCCGCGGCTTCTTCTGCCCGCGCGACGGGGAGCAGATGCGCGGGCTCGTCGGCTTTCAGAACGAGCTCAAGGTGAACTACGGCAAGCTCGTCGTGGTCAGCGCCGACCCATCGATGGTCTCGGCGGCGTTCCGTACGGGCCTGGGTGCTGACTGGCCCTTCCTCTGCGACGAGAAACGGGAGGTCATAAAGAGGATAGGCATCCTCGACGAGACCGAGGGCGAGTACGCCTACCGCTCCCGGCCATTCACGTTCGTGCTGCGGCCTGACCTGACGATCCACGAGATCTACGACGGATGGTTCTTTGTCGGGCGGCCCACGATCGAGGAGCTGCGCAACGACCTGCGCCACAGCATGCGGACGAACTCGAACTACGGCTACGAAGCGTTCGACACCCCGGAGGCGAAGAGCATCCGCATCCCGCAGCAGGAGTGGCAAGACGGCGCGCCACTCCTGGGGGCGAACGGGATGGAGGTTGCGAGCGGCGTGGTGAAGTCGTTCGACCTCGGGGCGGGGAACGGCGAGATCTCGCGCGACGACGAGGACGGCCGCGCTGGCGAGGACGTCTTCTTCAACTTCACCGCCATCCCTGGCGAGGGTTACCGCACCATCCGTCCCGGCACGCCGGTGAAGTTCGAGGTAGTGAACCACCCGAAGGGCCCGACCGCCCGCAACGTCCAGACGGACGAAATCGGCGCGTCGCGCACCCACAACGGCGTTTCTCCCGGAACGTCCCGACAAGGAGGCAGAGAAGCATGAGGTTCCTCTTCAACCGCCGCAAACCCACGATGGTCACCCCCAACGAGGCGGTTGCCGGACGGGATCTCCCGGCGGCCGTCCCTGAAAGGCACGCCGTCCTCGGCACGCCCCTTCGACCGCCGTTTCCCAACCGGCTGAGCACGGCGGTCTTCGGCCTCGGCTGCTTCTGGGGAGCGGAGCGTATGTTCTGGAGGACGAGCGGCGTCTATACGACGGCGGTCGGCTACTCGGGAGGCTTCACACCAAACCCGACCTACGAGGAGGTCTGCGGCGGCCGAACCGGGCACACCGAGGCCGTGCTGGTCGTCTTCGATCCCGCAAAGGTCTCCTACCGGGACCTGCTCGCGGCGTTTTGGGAGGGCCACGACCCAACCCAGGAGATGCGCCAGGGTAACGATGTTGGCACGCAGTACCGCTCGGCGATTTACTACTTGGACGACGAGCAGCGTCGGGCAACCGAGGAGACCCGCGCCGCCTACCAAGAGGCGTTGGATGGCGCAGGATTTGGCCGGATCGCCACGGAGATAGCGCCCGCCGGCCCTTTCTACTACGCCGAGACCTACCACCAGCAGTACCTGCACAAGGTTCCCAACGGTTACTGCGGCATGGGCGGGACCGGCGTGGCCTGTCCGATCGGGGTCGGCGTGGAGACGGCGACTGAACCCGAGACCGACGACGCGCTACTTCCGATACCCGGCAGCGGCGAGGAGTGGCGAAAGCGGCTCTCGCCGGAGCAGTACGCCGTCCTGCGCGAGGCGGGGACCGAGCGCCCGTTCGCCGGCAAGTACGTGGACACCGACGGCGCGCAACGGCAGGTCGGACACCTGCTGGATCGTCAACACCGACGACGGCAAGTTTGCCTTCGTAACGAACGCCATGAGCGGCGACATCTCGAGCTACCGGGTGGAGCCGGACGGCACTCTGGTGCTGCTCGAGTCGGTCGCCGCCACGCTCCGGCCGATCGCGGCCGACATGGCGCTCAGCGGGGACAGCCGCTACCATGTACGCGCGGAGCGCCTCGGACGGCACGATCAGCGTCTTCCGCGTCGAGAACGACGGGGCGCTGACGAGGCTGCAGGATATCGGGGGGCTCCCTCCCGGTGGCGGCGCAATCGGCATCGCCGCCAGGTAAGAGCGGTCTCGTTCACGAATCGGGTGAGGGGCCGGCTCCACGAACGCCGGTCCCCCGTCCGGAGCAGGCGGGTCCAGTGATACGGAGCCCTGCCCGGATCGGGTTACGGCCCGGACAACGCACTGCGGAACATAGGAAAAAGGAGAAACGATGGCGGAGAAGTTCGACGCAATAATTCTCGGGATGGGACCCGGGGGCGAGGTGGTCTCCGGGAAGCTGCTAGCGGCCGGCAGACGGGTTGCGGTGGTCGAGAAGGAGCTTATCGGAGGCGAGTGCGGATACTGGGCGTGCATCCCGTCGAAGACGCTACTTCGGCCAGTGGAGGTGAGGGAAGAGGCGAGAAGGACCTTCGGGACCACCGCTCCCACCCTCGACTTGAAGGAGATCTTCGAGTACCGGGACGTCATGATCCGCCACCTCGACGACTCCAAGCAGGTGGAAGGCTACGAGAAGAAGGGTGCTGTGGTTGTCAAGGGCGAGGGCCGCATCACCGGGCCGGGCAGGGTCGAGGTGAACGGTAGGGAGCTGGAGGCCGACCACATAATCGTCGCGACCGGCTCCTCGGCGGCGGTGCCGCCGATAGAAGGGCTCGAAGGTGTGCCGTTCTGGACCAACCGCGAGGCTACGACGTTCCACGAGGTCCCCGGGAGCGTGCTCATCGTCGGCGGCGGGCCGGTTGGTATAGAGACCGCGCAGACTATGTCTCGCTTCGGCAGCCGGGTCACGCTCGTCCAGCACGCGGACCGGCTCATAAATCGCGAGGACGCAAAGGTGAGCGAGATCATCCGGGAAGTCCTCGAAGAAGAGGGTATAGACGTCCGCGTGGGACGCAGGGCGGAGAAGGTCCGCAAGAACGGGGAGGGCGTCGTCGT
>JACDFX010000008.1:0-10126 GCA_013815575.1 Rubrobacter sp. | reverse complement strand
AGCTCGACGACGGGGCCGAGATCGAGGTCGACGTGCTTGTCATCGGCGCGGGGCGTAAGCCGAGGATGGAGGGGATCGGGCTCGAATCCGTCGGGGTGGAGACCAACGGCAAGGGCCTTCTGATAGACGAACATTGCCGGGTGGCCGAGGGCGTGTGGGCTGTCGGGGACGTTACCGGGGTCATGCCGTTCACGCACGTGGCCCAGTATCAAGGGCGTGTCTTGGCCCAGAACATCCTGGGAGGGGACGGCCGGACCAACTATCGCGGTATCCCGCGGGTCGTCTTCTCGGACCCCGAGATCGCGGCGGCCGGTCTCACGGAAGAGCAGGCCCGCAAGCAGGGTATCGACGTGGCGATCTCGGTGCTCGACATCCCGAAGTCGCTCGCCCGGCCGTGGACCTACGAGAAGGCGCCGAGGGGACATTTGGGTCTCGTGGCGGATCGGGAGCGCGGGGTGCTCGTCGGGGCGTGGGCCGTGGCGCCGATGGCTGGGGAGTGGATCCACCAGGCCGCCATGGCGATCCGGGAGGAGATCCCCATCACGAGGCTCCTCGACGCCACGGCCCAGTTCCCGACCTACTCCGGGGCCTATTTCGAGGCACTCGAACAGCTCGACCTGTAGTTCCTCAACCTGAAGGAGAAGAGATGAAGTTTGGCATCATCGGTTTAGGGCGTATGGGCGGCAACCTCGCCCTGCAGGCCATCGAGAAGGGTCACGAGGTCGTCGGCTACTCGAAGTCTGGGGAGAAGAAGGAGTTCGCGGACGCGGGCGTCTCGTTCGCGGGCTCCCTGGCCGGGCTCACCGAGGCCCTGGAGGCGCCGCGCGTGGTCTTCCTCTACATCCCAGCGGGGGAGCCTACCGAAGAGACGGTGAGCGAGCTGGGCGAGCATCTTCAGCCCGGGGACGTCGTCGTCGAGGCGGGGAACTCCCACTGGGAGGACTCGAAGCGCCGCTACACCAGCCTCCGGGAACTCGGCATCCACTTCCTGGACTGTGGGACGAGCGGCGGCGTCAGGGGGGCGCGACACGGTGCCTGCTTCATGGTCGGGGGCGAGGAAGAGGCGTTCGGGATCGTCGAGCCGGTGTTCGCGGATTTGGCGGTGGAGGGTGGGCTGTTGCACGTCGGGCCGTCGGGGTCGGGCCATTTCGTCAAGCTGATGCACAACATGATCGAGTTCGGCATGGTCCAGGCGATAGGGGAGGGGGTCGAGCTCCTGATGCGCTCGGAGTACGAGCTGGATATGCCCGCGCTCTTTCACAACTGGAACCACGGCTCGGTGGTCCGGAGCTGGCTGGTGGAGCTGATGGAGGAGGGGTTCCGCGAGTACGGCGACCTCTCGTCGCTCGAGTCCCGCGTCCAGGATACCGGGGAGCAGGTCTGGGGGGTGCGATACGCGATGGAGAAGGAGGTACCGATCCCGCTGCTCGCCCAGGCGGTCTGGGGCTTCTACGAGTCCCGCGATGCGGATCGTCCCTGGGCCAAGGCGGTGGCGGTGATGCGCCACGAGTACGGCGACCACCCGATCGAGACGAAGTAGGAGAGGGACGCATGGCATACCTCCCGATAGAGGACCACGGGGTCATAGGCGACCTGCACACCGCAGCCCTCGTGGGGATGGACGGGACTGTAGACTAGCTCTGCCTCCCCAGGTTCGACTCGCCGAGCGTGTTCCTGGCGTGCCGCGAGGCCATGAAGGTTATGGTCGAGAACGGGGGCGGGGTGGTCGTCAACATGTCGAGCGTACACCAGCGCATCCCCTGGCCCCGTTTCGCCCACTACGCCGCCACGAAGGGCGGGCTCAAGATGCTAACCGAGACCCTTGCGCTGGAGTTCGCCGGGAGGGGCGTGAGGGTGAACGCCGTAGCCCCGGGGGCCATTGCCACGCCCATAAACCGGGAGAAGCTCGACGACCCTGAGCAGCGCGCGGCGGTCGAGAAGCTCGTCCCCTGGGGCCGGTGGGGGGAGCCGGAGGAGGTCGCCGCCTGTGTGGCGTTCCTGGTCTCCGACGAGGCCTCCTACGTCACCGGCGCCACGCTGTTCGTGGACGGGGGGATGGCTCTCTATCCGTCCTTCGAAGGAGGAGGCGGGTAGAGAAGATTCTCTCCAGGAAATGGTATCCGCAGCGGTTTTAGGCTCGAGGAGTAGAATGCGTAGGTCGGCTAACCCAGCGGGGTCGGAGCTACAACGCTTCCCGGACCGTGCGCTTCTGGCGTTGGAATGGGGTAGTCTCGCCGCGCTGTTGTTGATCACGCTCGTGCAACCCGCGACGGGCCGCACGGGGCTCCCGATCTGGGCGCTCATACTGATATTCGCTGCATACCTCCTGCTCGTCGAGTTGCTCCGGCATCTGGTACGACGGCTGCACCCTTTCACCTACAAGTACGCGCTGGGCCTGCCTGTGAGCGGCCTGATCTACTTCCTCGGCGCGGAACCGGGCGGTCCGCTCTTCGTCCTCTTTTTCCTGACCGTCGTCTGCGCGACGGCTACCTCGACGCTGCGAGGCGGCCTGCTCTACACGACCGGCGTCGCGGTGCTCGTGGTGATCATCGACCCTACGTTCCCCGGGTGGTCCCCAGGCGAGGGGGACTTCCGGGATCTGGGCGCCCGGCTGGTCTTGCTCGGTGTTTTCGGGTTCGGCACCGCCATCCTGAGGCGGCGGCTCGCGCTGGAGCAGGAGGCGGCCGGTCGGACCCGCGGGGAGGGCGAGCGTTTGGGAGAGATCGACCGGCTCAGGAACCTCTTTATCTCCTCGGTCTCCCACGACCTGCGCACGCCAACCTCGACCAGATAGCCTTCTCCGCGGCGGAGGTCGGGGCGTACCCCAAAGGGGCGAGCGCTTATGGGGCTTTAGGCATGATCGGGGACGTCTGGGAGTGGACCGCGACGGACCTGTATGGCTACCCGGGCTTTCGAGCCTTCCCTTACAGGGAGTACTCGGAGATCTTCTTCGGGACCGGATATAAGGTCTTGCGCGGGGGCTCGTGGGCGACGCGTCCGGCTGCGATTCGCAGCACCTTTCGCAACTGGGACTTCCCGATACGGCGACAGCTCTTCTGCGGCTTCCGATGTGCATGCGACGTTTAGAGGACCCCGCCATAGAAAAAGGAGGTCGAAGGTTGTGATCCACGGACGGGAAAAGATCCGGATAGAGGAGTTGAACGATACCGCAGAGTCCTTTTCCGAGATGATTCGAGACGTAAGGATGGGGTTGCTCGACGTACCCAAAGGCCTCTCGCCCTGGCCTAAGTACTTCTACGACGAGAGGGGCTCGAAGCTCTTCGAGGAGATAATGGCCCTACCCGAGTACTACCAGGCCCGCGTGGAGCTCTCCATCTTGCACGAGATGGCCGACGAGATCGTCGAGCGCGCCCGATACCGGGAGCTGATCGAGCTTGGATCCGGGTCGGCGAGCAAGACCCGCGCCCTGCTAGATGCGATGCCCAACACCAGCGGTCGGTCCGGCGGTGCTTTACGCCACGTGCCGCTCGACGTGAGCGAGAGCGTCCTCAGGGGGAGCGCGAAAAGGCTCCTCGAGGAGTACCCGGGCCTGGAGATCTCGGGCTTCGTCGGGGACTTCGACCGCTAGCTGGGACGGCTCCTCGGAGGCCCGGGGGACGGAGGACGACTGATGATCTTCCTCGGGGGCACCTTCGGCAACTTCACCCCGCAAAGGAGGCGATCTTTTCTGTGCGAGCTCCGTGGCGGGCTGCGATAGGGGGACCATCTCTTGCTCGGAGTGGATCTCGTCAAGGACGCGAGGACCCTGGTAGCAGCTTACGACGACGGTGACGGGGTGACGGCCCGGTTCAACAAGAACCTGCTCGAGGTCCCGAACGAGCGACCCGGGGGAGAGTTCTGTCCCGAACTCTTCGTACATCGGGCGCTCTCCAACCCGGGAGAACGCCGGATAGAGATGTGGCTCTTCTCAGAGGTGGAGCAGAAAGTGGAGATAGCAGACCTCGGGCTCGAAGCGAGCTTCGGCGCGGGGGAAGGTATGCGCACCGAGATAAGCGCCAAGTTCACCCGCGAGGAGGTCGATCGCATGTTCGACGATGCCGGGCTCGCGCTGCTCGACTGGCGCACGGACGGGCGAGGGCTCTACGGGTTGGCCCTCGGCGGAAAGAAAGGATAGAGCAATGCCGCGTATGAAAGCACTAATCCTGAACTGCACGCTCAAGAAGGCGCCCGAGGAGTCGAACACGCGGATGCTGGCGGGCGAGGTGATCCCCAACCTCGACGAGAGGGGCGTCGAGTGCGAGACCGTACGCCTGGTGGACCTGAACATCGCGCCCGGCGTGAGCTCCGACGAGGGAGACGGCGACGAGTGGCCGGGGGTCCGGCAAAAGATCCTCGACTCGGACATCCGCGTCTTCGCCACCCCGACCTGGCTCGGGCAGTCCTCCAGCTTCGCCCAGCGGGCGCTGGAGAGGATGGATGCCATGCTCTCCGAGCAGAACGAAGCGGGGCAGATGATCGCCTACGGGCGGGTCGCGGGCTTTGTCGTCACCGGCAACGAGGACGGCGCCCACATCATCTCCCAACTCGCCCAGGGCGTTATCGACATCGGTTTCTGCGTTCCGCACGCCGCCTGGACCTACTGGAAGATGGGCCCCGGCCCCGGACCCACCTATCCGGAGACGGACCACGGCAAGGAATGGACCAAGGCGATGGCCCGCACCTACGCCCAGTACCTCTTCCACGTCGCCCGGGCACTCCAGGAGACCCCCATCCCTACGGAGGAGTAGCCGGTCCCTCCAGGAGACCAACCGGTTCGAGGGGAATCGAGCGCCCCACCGCCCCGAGTCGAGCGAGTAGACGAGGATAGTTGTTCTCGCGAGCGGTTGGCTCCCGCTGACCGTTCGCCCAACCCCGCACAAAAGCAGAGATGCAGACCGCCGAGCCTTCTCTAAAATGAGATCGCGGCTGCAAGGCGAGCGTCGGCGCGGTGCCGATTCGTTTCGAAAACTGCGAGGATAATGCGCAATCGCGGACGAGGCGTGGAATCGATCTCTTGTATTAACTACTTCTTAATAAATTGGTAAGGGTCTCATAAGGGACGCTCTGTATCTTGTGAATCGGAACTAGGAAATGCTATCCTTGTCACCGGGAGATCAGGAGGCCGATCATGGACGCCGACATTCGGCCGCATTGGCCCCGTTTGGCTCGGCTTCTGTCGCCTTCACCGGTTACGGAAGACCCGCGACTACAACGAAGGGGGCGTGAGTACGGTGGAGGCAGCAACCGGGCGTAAGCGTTGGGCGATAGCCGAGGGTTATATCCCCGGCTGGAGCAACGGCCCAGAACCGCAGTTCACGAGCCACGAGACCGCCTGCATTCTCAACGCTTCGGATCGGGATGCGCGGGTCGAGATCACGGTGTTCTTCTCGGATCGGGAGCCTGCCGGTCCCTATCGAGTGACCGTGCCGGCCCGGCGCACGAAGCACGTACGCTTCAACGATCTAGAAGATCCCGAACCGGTTCCGACCGATACCGCCTACGCGAGCGTTATCGAGTCGGACGTACCGATAGTAGTGCAACACTCCCGGCTAGATTCACGCCAGGCCGAGAACGCGCTGCTGAGCAGCATGGCGTACGCCGCGAGCAGCGACTAAACAAGCAACGCTACTGGAAGAGGAGGATTCTCCGTGAGCGAGACCGTTGGAGATTTCTTGTTGAGGCGTCTCCGGGAGTGGGGCGTAAAGCGCATCTACCGTTAGCCGGGAGATGGCATCATGGGCGCCTTGGGCCGGGCTGGTAACGACCCCGAGCTCGTACAGGTGCGCCACGGGGAGATGGCGGCGTTCATGGCGGACTATCCGTAATGACGAAGGCGGTCGCGACCGAAACCTGGAGAATTGGAGGGAACGAGCCGGAATGAACACTCAGATTTCGCGCGGAGAGCCGGCGGGCACAACGGGCCGCGGGTCCGAAAAGGAGACGCGGCATGACTGAAGCCTCGGTGGGAGATTTCGCCCTGCTATCCGACTGTCATTCGGCTGCCCTGGTAGGCCGAGACGGCTCCGTAGACTGGTACTGCGCGCCGCGGTTCGACTCGCCCTCCGTCTTCGCCCGCCTCCTGGACGAGGAAGGTGGGCACTGGTCCATCCGGCCCGTCGGGGCGTTCGAGGCCGAGCGAGCTTACCTGGGGGACACTATGGTCCTGCGGACGGTGTTTCGGACCCCACATGGGCGGGTCGCCGTGACGGACGCCTTGGCGCTGGAGAGCGGCGCCCGGGGACACGATATCGGTATTCGCGTTCCTCATGCGTTACTGCGGAGGGTCGAGGGGGTCGAGGGCGAGATCGAGATGGCGTTGGAGTTCGTCCCGCGCCTGGAGTACGCTCTTATCATCCCGCTCGTGGTGCCGACAGAGACCGGTGTCGTCGCCCGAGGCGGTCCCGCCGAGGTTCGACTGGTCGCCGGATGTCCTCTGAATATAGAGGATACAAAGGCTACTGCTCAATTCACGATAAGGGCCGGAGAAACTGTTGATTTCTCTCTCCTGTACCGCCGAGCGGTCGATCCCGGTGACGGCGCCCTGTCTTGTCCCGATGTCGGGGCGGAGCTCGCGAATACCCGCGAGGGGTGGAGATCCTGGTCGGAGTTGCACGGCGGCTACGAGGGGCCATATGCCGAGCAGGTCCGACGCAGCGCCCTTGTGCTTCAAGCGCTGACGTATGGGCCGACGGGCGCTGTGGTCGCCGCGGCTACCACCTCCCTGCCCGAGGCGTGCGGGGGTAGCGACAACTGGGACTACCGCTTCGCCTGGCTGCGGGACCTGAGCTTGACGCTGCGAGCGCTGTGGATCGCGGCCTGTCCCGACGAGGCGGGGCGGTTCTTTCACTGGATAGATCACGCGATCGGCGGGCATCTGGTCGGGGGACGGCAGGTGCAGATCATGTTCGGTGTCGAGGGCGAACACGATCTGACCGAGCACTCGCTCACGCACCTGGAGGGCTTTCGGGGCAGCCGCCCGGTTCGGGTGGGGAACGACGCCTGGTACCAGAAGCAGCTCGATGTGCTGGGCGAGGTCGTCGACGCCGTGTATCTGCTGCGGGATCAGTTGGGCGAATTCGACGACGTCGTGGTGCGCCTGGTCTGCGCGCTCGCGGACCGGGCCGCTGAGAGCTGGCACGAGACCGATGCCGGGATGTGGGAGGCCCGCGACAAGGAGCGGCACTACATCTCCGCGAAGGTGATGTGCTGGGTTGCGCTCGATCGGGCGGTAAAGCTTGCCCCGCGCCTCGGCGAGCGCGCCGATACGGAGAGATGGGAGACGGCCCGAGAGGAGGTTCGAGAGGCCATCCTGAAGCATGGGTGGAGCGAGGAGGCCGGGGCCTATACGGGCGCCTTCGGCTCCGATGGGCTGGATGCCTCGGTCCTGTTGCTGCCGCTGGTAGATTTTCTGCCAGCCAACGACCCGCGCATGCGGGCCACCATAGAGGCCGTCGAGCGCGAGCTGGCCCACGATGGGCTCGTCCACCGCTGGGCCGGCGACGAGAACGGGTTCCTGATCTGCACCTACTGGCTGGTCGAGTGCCTCGCCCGCGCCGGGGAGACCGAGCGGGCCGTCGAGCTCTTCGAACGGACCACCTCCTACGCCAACGACCTCGGCCTCCTCGCCGAGGAGGCCGATGCGGCAACGGGAGAGCAATGGGGCAACTTCCCCCAGGCCTTCTCCCACGTGGGGCTCATCAACGCCGCCTGGAGCCTGGCGGAGGACCAGCCGTGGTACGCGAAAGCTCATCCGAACAAAGGAGAAAGACGATGACGGGACGTTTGCAGGACAGCGTGGCCCTGATCACGGGATCGGATTCCGGGATCGGACAGGCTACCGCGATCGAGTTCGCCAAAGAGGGCGCCGACGTGGTTGTCAACTACCTGCACGACGAGGAGGGCGCCGAGCACACCCGCGAGGAGGTCGAGGCCGCCGGACGCCGCGCCGTCGTGGTGAAGGCCGACATCAGCGACGAGGATCAGGTCGGCGAGATGTTCGACCGTGCCGTCGAGGAGTTCGGCACCGTCGATATCCTGATGAACAACGCCGGCGTGGACGCGTCCGGCACCGAGGTCGCCGACCTGTCCACCGAGGTCTGGGACATGGCGATCAAGACCAACGTCTACGGCTACTTTTACTGCTGCCGGCGGTTCATCAACGTTCGCAAAGGGGCGGGCGGGGGAGGCAAGATCATCAACATCACCTCCGTACACCAGGAGCAGCCCCGGGCCGGTGCTGCGGACTACGATTGCTCCAAGGGGGCGATCCGCAACCTCACCCGCACCCTCGCCCTCGAACTGGCCCCGCATAAGATCAACGTCAACAACATCGGGCCCGGCATGGTGCTAACCCCCTTTAACCAGGAGGCGATAGACGATCCCGAGTTCCGCGAGCAGCAGGTCCAGACTATCCCCTGGAAGCGCGCCGCCCTCCCCGCGGAGATCGGCCGCCTCGCCGTCTTTCTCGCCTCCAACGATGCTGACTACGTGACCGGGTCCACCTACTACATGGACGGCGGGCTCATGCAGAGCGCGGGACAAGGGGCCTGACGACCGACGAACCGACGGCTCGACCCTCAAAGTGGAGAGCCACGAAACCCACGGAGGTAAGAGAATGCTTTTCGGCCGCCGCAAATCCAAGATGATCACGCCCGACAAGGCGTTGCCTGGCCGCGACCGGCCAGCGTTCGCCGTCCCCACACGCCACGCCGTGCTCGGCACAACGACCCAGCCACCGTTCCCCGACGGCCTCCAGACCGCGGTGTTCGCGCTCGGCTGCTTCTGGGGCGCAGAGCGGATCCGGCGGGCGGTCGGGGAGGCACTCTCGGCGGCCGGGGAGGGGCCATAAGGGGCGGCCACGTCCGGGCGCGCTGCACGCCCGAGAGGGCGTATTCCATCGTCAGGGAGGGGTTTTAAGAATACAATGCGGTTTAGCCCGCGCGAGGTTGGCTCCTGAGCGTCTCGGCGGGACCTGCGAAGGGTGCGGCACCCCGTTTGTCGGACGCTATTCGCCGAAGTGGGGGACCCTCATCAAACTCGGCCAACAATAGCGCCCCGCCGGGCTGCAGCGAGGACTGGCAGAGACCTCGAAAGGTCCCGGATCTCTCCGGCGGGCGGGAAAGCCCCGGAAGTGGCATTTCTTCCCATCCCGGGGTGCTCGTCCTGCCTTGACGGGCTTCCCGAAGCGGCGTACTATTCCGTAGTGGGCTGCATCGTTGTGCGATGCATCGGAACGCAGGACAACACGAAGGGGTGATGCCGTGGGTGGTGGAGACGCGTCGGGGGGGCGCCCGAACAGGCCGGACGACCTCCTGCCACTGACGCCCGTCGCGCTGAACGTCTTGTTGGCCCTGGCCGACGGGGAGCGCCACGGCTACGGGATCATGCTGGAGGTGAGGGAGAGGACCGGCGGGAGGGTGCGGCTAGGGCCGGGGACGCTCTACGGGGCGATCAAGCGCCTGAAGGAGGGCGGCGTGATCGCGGAGTCCAGGGAGAGGCCCGACCCCGGCGAAGCCCCGGACGACGAGCGGCGCCGTTACTACCGCCTCACCGGCTTCGGCGGCGAGGTCCTGGCGGCGGAGGTCGAAAGGCTCGACGGCCTGGTGCGCGCCGCGCGCCGGAAGGGCGCCTTCCCCGCGCCGAAGCCGAGCCCGGAGGGGGCGTGATGGCCTCTCCGAGGGGACCGCGCCCGAGGGGGCACGAACGCGCCGTGGCGACCTCGGAGCGGGCCTACCGCTCGCTCCTGCGGGCCTACCCGCGCGGGCTTCGAGACGAGTACGGCGGCGAGATGGTCCGCTGTTTCCGGGACTTGTGCCGCGAGGAGCTGGAGGACGACGGCGGCGGCTTGGGTCTGGCGGCGCTGTGGGCCCGCACCCTGCCGGAGTTGCTCTACACCGCGCTCAAGGAGAGGAGCACCATGTTGACCGGGAACGCGTACCGATCCGTCGTCGCCGTCGCGCTCGCGACGGCGTTCGTATTGCTGATACCCTTGTTAACGGCACCGGCCTGGAACCTGGCCGATTTCGTTTTCGCCGGTGCCCTCATCTTCGGCACTGGTCTCACGTATGTGCTGGTAGCGAGGAAGGCGGGCAACATCGCGTACCGAGCCGCCGTCGGCGTCGCGCTC
>JACDFX010000508.1 GCA_013815575.1 Rubrobacter sp. | reverse complement strand
CCAGGCCACGACCGGGGCCGAGGCCCTGCGGATGGCCCGAAAGCTCAGGCCCGACCTTATACTGCTAGACATCATGCTTCCAGGCGAGTCCGGAATAGAGGTGTGCGAGCGGATTCGGGAGCGCGACACGGGCGTGATGATCGTCATGATCACGGCCAAGGACGCCGAGGAGGACAAGGTCCGCGGCTTCGAGGCCGGCGCCGACGACTACGTGACCAAGCCTTTCGGGATGAAGGAGCTCGTCGCCCGCATAAACGCGAACCTGAAGAGGGGCGAGACGGGCGGGCGGGGCAAGATCATCGAGGCCGGAGACCTCCAACTGGACACGAAGAACTTTACGGCCCGCGCGGACAACGAGCCTCTGGACCTCCGCCTCAAGGAATTCGAACTCCTGGCCGCCCTCGCCTCGACGCCGGGGGAGCTCCGCAGCCGCGAAGAGCTGGCGAAAGAGGTCTGGGGGCACGCCGGCGTGGGCTCCTCGCGCACCATAGACGTGCATATACGCCGCATCCGGGCGGCGCTGGAGGAGAAGAGCTCCTACGAGTACATCCACACCGCGCGGGGCCTCGGCTACCGCTTCGAGGCCAGGCTCAGGGCCGGCGCCGGGCAACCGGGGTAGCGGTTGGCGCTGGAGAGGCACGACTCCCCGGGGCAAGAACCTCCCGGGCGCGGGGCGGCGAGACCGGGTCCCTTCAGCCCCGACGAGCTGCAGAGGGTCAACAAGATCCGGCGCGACTTCGTCGCAAACGTCTCCCACGAGCTAAAGACCCCCGCAACCAGCCTGAAGCTCCTGGCCGAGAGCCTGGAGGAGAGCCTGGAGGAGGATCCCGTCCAGGCGCGCCTCTTCGCCGCCCAGCTCAAGAAAGAGACCGAGCGGCTCGCAAACCTGATCACCGACCTGCTCGACCTGGCCCGGCTGGAGAGCCAGGAGAGGACGGAGTACCCGACCCTGGTGGACGTGCGCGGCGTGCTCATGACCGTGCTTTCGGGCATGAGAAGGGTCGCCCGCAGAAAAGACATTACCCTCCAGTGGAAACGCTTCGGCAAGGCCGCCCGCTACACCGTCCGTGGCGACGAGACCCAGCTCACCTCTATGTTCACTAATCTAGTGGATAACGCCGTCAAGTACACGCCGCCCGGTGGGCGGGTAGAGGTCACGGGGGGGACCGAGGGCCCGGAGATCGTCATAAGCATTACGGACACGGGCATAGGCATCCCGGAGGGGAAGCTATCTCGCATCTTCGAGCGGTTCTACAGGGTAGACAAGGCGCGTTCCAAGGCGACCGGCGGGACGGGCCTCGGCCTCTCCATCGTCCGTCACGTGGCCGAGAACCACGGTGGGCGGGTTACCGTCGAGAGCGCCCCCGGCGAGGGCACCACCTTCACCGTCCGCCTTCCGCGCGCCTGAGATAGCCTCTCCCGGGGTGCGTGTAGTCCTTTAAGGCTACTTCTCGTAAACTATCTGGCAGAACGTGAGCGGGTCGCGGCCTGCCATGTTTGGGGGGGTGGCCCGGATCCAGGCAAGAGGTAACCATGACAATAGCGCGCAAACTGTGGCTAGGCTTTGGAGCCTTGCTGCTGATCCTCCTCCTCGCGGGGATCGTCATCTTCGTGAGCCAGAGGTCCATAAGCGCCGCGCTCGGGGAGATAGTCGAGGTCGAAGAGCCGACGCGGGCGGCGAGCTTCGAGATGGAGATCAACGCGGTCGAGATAAGCCGGGACGTGCTCGACTACCTTGAGACCGGAGATTCGCGGTACCGCGAGCGTTTTCAGAACGACCGCGAGGACTTCGAGAAGTTCGAGTCCCGGTACGCCGATCTGGCGGACACCCCGACAGGAAGGAAGCAAGACGAGGAGATCCGCTCCGTGTACGGGCGGTACGTCGCCGTGGGCGAAGACCTGTTGGACATGAGTGACCAGAGGAGAGACCGTTCCTTAGAACTCGACGAGAGGTTCCTGGATCTGGACGAGCTGATCGAGGGCGATCTGCTGGCGACGGTCAACCGGGAGTCGCCGGAGGAGCAAGAGAAGGCGACCCTGGTCACCGATCTGGACGATGAGGCGACGGAAGTCAACGTCTACCTGCAGGACTACCTGGAGAATCCCAACCCGACTTACCGCGAGGGCATTTTCGAGAACATCGACGGGTTCAGGGAACAGCTCGCGAACCTGGAGGCACTTGGCCTGACCGAAGCGGAGAGGGCCGGGGTGGGCGAGGTGGAAGACGCCTTCGAAGCGAACGTGTTGGGGGTGGAAGATCTCCTGGCCGCAGACGAGTCCATCCGGGGAGACGTGCAGCAGTACATGCAG
>JACDFX010000507.1 GCA_013815575.1 Rubrobacter sp. | reverse complement strand
TTGCGGGGGAGGAGCTTTTCGCCGTGTTTCCCGGGCCTTCGCGGGTCGTCCGGTATCCGGACGGGAACGTGGTACGGTTGCTCTCTTTTGTGTACAGGGTCAGGGTGGAGGACTTCGGGAAATTGCGGCGTTCGAAGGAGTCCGAGGAGCTGCGGTTCTTCCGGCGGGAGGAGCTCTCCGGGCTGGACGTGATCGAGACGTCAAGGCCCATCCTCGGCGCGTACCTGGACCCGCCGCCGGAAACCTTTCTAGAATGAGCGCACTCCGGAGTTACGTCGCCGCGACAACAGGCGTCGAACTGCCCAGGGTCTGATGCCTGAAATCTTACACCCAGAACCTCCGGGTGCGGCTTCACGGCAGGGACGGCGTCTTCGGATAAAATGATCTCTTCCATACGTCGAAGAGGAGAACCGTGGCCCGTAGACAGATCAACGTCAAGGTCCTTGAGAATGGTACGAAGACCTTCGAGGTGCGTCACCGCTGGGAAGACAGGCCCGTCGCCCCGCCGCCGGACGGCACGCCCGTGGAGTACCTGCCCTTCAGGCAGCAGGTAAAGGGCGCGCCGGGGTTGCACGGCCGTCCCGACTGGCTCAAGGCGAAGGTGCCCGACGGCGAGGTCTACCGGGACATCAAGGAGACGATGCGCGGGCTGAACCTGCACACGGTCTGCGAGGAGGCCCGCTGCCCGAACATCGGGGAGTGCTGGAACAACCGGACCGCGACGTTCATGATCCTCGGCAACGTCTGCACCCGCTCCTGCGGCTTTTGCGCCGTCCTCACGGGCAAGCCGTCGGAGCTGGACCTCGACGAGCCCAACCGCGTCGCCGACGCCGCCAAGAGGATGGGCCTGGAGCACGCCGTCATTACGAGCGTTAACCGCGACGAGCTGGCCGACGGCGGCGCCTCGATCTTCGCCGCCGTGATCCGGGAGATAAGGGAGCAGGTCCCCGGCTGCGCCGTCGAGGTCCTGACCCCGGACTTCAAGGGGAACCGCGACGCGATAAAGACGGTAATAGACGCCGGGCCGGACACCTTCAACCACAACATCGAGACCGTCCCGCGCCTCTACCCGGCCGTGAGGCCGCAGGCGAAGTTCACGAGGTCGCTCGAAGTGCTCCGGTACGCCAAGGAGCTGAACCCGGACGGGTTGACGAAGAGCGGGTTCATGGTGGGGTTGGGTGAGGCGGAGGAGGAGATCCACCAGACCATGGCCGACCTGCGCGCCCACGAGGTGGACATCCTGACCATCGGCCAGTACCTTCGCCCCTCGGAGAACCACCTGCCGATGAGCCGCTACTACAGGCCCAAGGAGTTCGCGGATTTGCGCAAGTACGGCTTCTCTCTGGGTTTCAAGCACGTCGAGAGCGGGCCGCTCGTGCGCTCTTCCTACCACGCCCACGAGCAGACCACGGACGCCCGCCGGGGGGTTCTGGGGGCGAAGGCTTAGAGAAGGGGACCGGAAGGTCGTGATCTCGACGGACCTCACGCGCCTCCTCGGCGTTCGCCACCCTATCGTCTCAGCCCCGATGGCCGGCTGGTCCGGGGGTGAGTTGGCCGGCGCCGTGGGCGCCGCTGGTGCCTTCGGCATGATCGGGGTGGGGTTCTCCACTCGTACCGATTGGATTGGCGAACAGGCGAAGCTCGCCAGGGAACGCGGCCCCTTCGGCGTCGGCCTGATGTCCTGGGTCCTGGAGAAACGCCCGGAACTCCTGGATGCCGTCCTGGCAGAAGAACCCGGCGCGGTCTCCCTCTCTTTCGGAGATCCGACGCCGTTCGTCGAACGCGTGCGCGGGGCCGGCGCAATCGCGATGAGTCAGGTCCAGGACGCCGAGAAAGCCGAGAGGGCGGTAGGGGCCGGCGTGGACGTGCTGGTGGCCCAGGGCACCGACGCCGGAGGACACACGGGCGAGGTCGGCACCCTGCCGCTCCTGCAGAGAGTCCTGGAGATCGGTGAGAGGGCGGAGACGCCGGTGCTTGCGGCGGGGGGTATAGGGACCGGACGCGGCATCGCTGGCGTGCTCGCGATGGGGGCTTCTGGAGCCTGGATCGGCACGCGCTTCTGCGCGACCGCGGAGTCCACGGGAACCGGGAGGGCGAAACGCCTCATCCTAGAGGCCGACGAGCACGCCACGGTCTACACCCGCGTCTTCGATCTCGTCCAGGACATCCCGTGGCCCGAGGAGTTCGGGGGAAGGGCGATCCGCAACTCCTTCTCCGACCGCTGGCAAGGCAGGGAGACCCAACTCGAAGCGCAACGTTCCTCTGTAAGCCAGGCTTTCGAGGCGGCACGCGGCGACTACGCCGAGGACTTCGT
>JACDFX010000109.1 GCA_013815575.1 Rubrobacter sp. | reverse complement strand
GCCGTATGTACGCTGAGCACGACACGGGCGAGAAAGAATACTACGACATGCGCTCGGATCCTGACCAGGCCGAAAACCTCTCCGGCTGGAGACCCGAAGAGGAGGCCGCGCTCGCGGCGAGGCTCGCGGCCATGAAGGGCGCCGCCGGCGACACCTACCGGGCCGCAGAGAACGCGCCGTAGGGTAGCGGCGGGATTGGGCGGAGAGTATAGGCGAGAGCCCGAACCGTACCGAAATCTGCCCTCTCACCCCTCCGATCCTCCAGAGCCTCTACCCGGCTTCCCGGGCCACAGGCGGTCGAGCACGTCCCTCGTCCTGGTCTTGACGCGGCCGAGGGCGGCTAGGACCTTCCAGCCACGGGAGGCCGTTATGGACCGGAGGTGCTCCTCAGCGACGCTCCGGCGCCGGCGCGTGAACTCGAGCTCCTCTCTCAGGGCTGACGCTTCCGTCCTAGCGTTGAAAAAGGCGTCGAGCAGCCTCCCCGGACGGTCCTCGTCGAGCTCGTCGACGAGCCCCATGTACCGTCGGGAGATGGTCACGAGGTGGGTACCCACCAGGTCGTTGACGTTCCCCAGCTCCTTCGAGGCGGCGTTCTTTATCAGGAGGCTCGGGGTCTCCTGGAGCACCCCCGAGTACCTATCGTACTTGCCACCCAGGTTCAAGTCGCGGCGCACTTCAATCTCGCGCCGCACCTGCTCGTGGATGCCGTCCACGAGCTTGTAGTGCAGGAGCAGCCCGGTGAAGTCAGCGACGCGGGCGTTCCCGACCCAGTGGTCCGAGAGGTCCATGGGCTTCAGCCTCTCGTCGAGAAAGACGAGGGGGTGTTTGGTCAGCAGCGGGCTGCCGCCGAAAATCCTCCTATGCACCCCGCCCCACAGTAGCTCGATCTCCTCGTTGCCGAGCACGTTCCCGATGTCCCCGACCTCCGAGTAAGGTCGTGCCCGCACGTCCGAGATGTCGTAGAAACGGTACGACTCTTTGAGGCCCCCTTCGTCCGCAGGGGAGCCGTCCTCGCGCAGCGGCCTCCCGGGAAACATGTCCAGCATGTGGGAGACGACCGCCGTGTAGGCGTTCTCGTTGAGGTAGCCCAACAGGGCCTCTATCCCCACAACGTCCGAGAACGGGTAGTCAAAGAGCTCGTCCACGTCCACGCTCAGAGTCCACCGACCCCGCCCGAAGCGCTCTATTAGGTACCGTTTGAAAGCGATGTTGTACTCCTTGTACGGAAGCCCCGTCCGCAGCACGGTCACGTCCCCGTAACCCTTTAGGACCTCGACGGTGCCGTCGGTTGAGCCGTTGTCCAGAAAGACGATGTGCTTCGCTCCCAGGGAGAGGTAGTGCTCGACAGAGGACTCCACGTAGGCGCCCCCGTTGCGCACGAGGACCAGGACCACGAGCTCGTCCCGACTGTAAGTGACCCGTTTGGGGCCGTGGAGGTGTTCGACGTCCCGCTCCACCTCGCGCGCCTGCGCCCGCTCCAGCGAGGGGCTGGCCGGCACGTCGGTCCTGTAGCGGCCACGGGCGAGCCGGCCGCGCTGTTCGTTGCCTTCTCCCCCGGTCTCTCCGGCCACCCTTCGACCTCCTCGTAAGACGGCTACGCCACCTTAATCGGGAACCCGTCGGTTCGCCACCCGACGCCGCGGTTGATAACCTCTCACCCTCTCTGATAGTTTGGCACGGCAGTCCCCGTTTTCTACAGGCTAAGGAGATTCGATGCGTTCAGGAGAAAACTCGGTGAGGCCTCTTCTCGCCCTGTTAATGCTGTCCGTCCTCCTCACCGGGCTGGTTGCCGGATGCGGCGGGGGAGACCAGTCGGGGAACGGCGGGGAGGAAAAACAACAGGCAGGCAAGGATGCCGAACAGGGGGGCGGGGCGTCCAAGGTAGAAGAGTCAGACAAGAAGATAGCGCTCGGCACGATCCAGACTGTCGAGGAGGACAAGAGGAAGATATCCGTGAAGCTGGCCGCGGAGGTCCGGGGCAAAAAGCAGCTGGCTTTCAAAGTCAACAAGAGGACCGACATCACGTTCGGCGGCGAGAAGGCCGAGATCGGTGACATTACGGAAGGCCAGCAGGCGAAGATCGAGTACGTCGACCGCGATAAGGGTCCAGGCCGGGCCGTCAACGTGGAACTCTTCGAGGTCCAGAGGCGGGAGCCTTCTGAAGAGGGCGAGAAGACCAACTAGGAAACGGAGAGGCCCGCCCCGCACCCGGCGACGAGCGCAGAGGTTAAGATGAGGGTGCTCCTGACGGGCGCCACGGGGCTGCTCGGCTTCGAGTTGCTGAAGCTGCTAATCTCAGAGGGGCACGAGGCGCGCTGCCTGGTCCGCACCGATAGCCCCAACGTCTCGCGCCTCGACGGCGAGGGGGCGGAGATCTTACGCGGCGACGCGGCCGACGAGGAGGCCCTCTGCCGCGCTCTCCGAGGCGCGGACGCCCTCCTGCACGTCGCAGGCATAGAGTACGCGCCCTCCGTGGTGGGGGCGGCTCGCCGCGCGGGCCTCGAACGGCTCGTGGTGGTCGGCAGCACGAGCGCCCACTCGTCTTTCGAGTTCCGCTCCGCCCCGAAGAAGAGGATGGAGGGCGTCGTGCGGGCCAGCGGCCTCGACTGGACGATAGTCCGGCCGACGATGATCTACGGCTCGGAGCGCGACAAGAACGTTCACCGCCTCCTGCGCTTTCTGGACCGCTCCCCGGTCTTCCCGATCTTCGGCCCCGGCACGAACCTCTGGCAGCCCGTCTACCACGAGGACTGCGCCCGCGGCGTCTACGAGGCCCTCGTCCGTCCCGCCGCAGCCGGACGCTCCTACGACCTGCCGGGCGCCTCACCGCTCCCCTACGCGACGCTGGTCGAGACGGCCGCCCGCGCCCTCGGAAGAGAACCCCGCCTCGTCCGGCTGTCGCTCGGGCCCATCCGCAGGGCCCTGCTCCTCGCCGAGACACTCCGGCTCCCGCTCCCCATCAAGAGCGAGCAGGTCCTCCGGCTGCGCGAGGACAAGGCCTACCCCCACGACGAAGCGCGAAGAGACCTCGACTACGCGCCACGCCCGTTCGAGAGGGGCGTGGCCCTGGAGGTCGCCCGCCTGCGGGAGGTCGGTCTGGTGAAGCCGAAAATCTTGTAGTGCTACACTGATGCCGTGCGGCACGAAAAAGGAGATGGCATGGCGAACCTGACGATCACGGTGGACGAGGAGACGGTGAAGCGGGCGCGCATCAGGGCCCTGGAGGAAGGCACCTCGGTGAACGCGCTGTTGCGGGGCTACCTGGAGGACTATGCGGGTGTTCGACGAGAGCGGTTAGAGGCGTGGCGCAAGATCCAGGAGCTCGCCAGGAGTTCGGGCATGGGGAGCGGTGGCCAGAGGTTGCCGAAGCGGGAAGAGATATACAACCGGCCGATAATGAGAAACCGGCCAGAGGGGCCTTTGTAGGGAAGTAGTCATGCCTCCGTTCTTCGACACCAACATTCTGATCTACTCAGTAGATAGAGATGAAGCAGTCAAATCCGGCCCTGCGGGCGAGTTGGTGGAAACGCACCTGGTACGGGGCAACGGCGCGATCTCAGTGCAGGTACTGCGCGAGTTCTACTCGGTTTCCAGGAGGTTGGGCAGCCCGCTCTCGGAGAGGCAGGCGCAGGAGATGGTCGACTACTTCTCGACCTTCAGGACGTTGTCCGAGGACGCCTCGATGGTGCTTGGGGCCGTCCGACGCACCCGGGCGATGTCCATCTCATTCTGGGACGCCCTGATCGTCGAGGCCGCGTTGAAGGCGGGCGCCGACAGGTTATTTACGGAGGACCTGCAGCACGGGCAGATCATCGAGGGGATGCGTGTCGAGAACCCGTTCTTGTAGGGGGCTGTCAGGATGCTGACCGGGGGGGTGGTCGCCGGGGGTCTGGCGTTCCTGGTCGCGGGGGCGCTGGTGCCGCTGCTCGTCAAGTACGCCGTCGGGCGGAGCCTGCTCGACGTGCCGAACCTGAGATCTTCCCACGAGGTGCCGACGCCGCGGCTCGGCGGGGTCGCCATCTTCGTCGGGACGCTGGTCGGGGTCGCGGTGTTGAGGCCGGAGGGGGTGTGGCCGCTCCTGCTGGCGGCGGCCCTGATCTGGGCCGTCGGCCTGATCGACGACCTCTCGAACCTCCACTTCAGCACGAAGGCGGCGGCCCAGGCGCTCGCCGCCGCCGGCCTCATCCTCTTCTTTCCACCGCCGATACTCTCCGCCGCGCCAGGCGCTTTGTGGGTCGTCGTGCTCGCGGTGGGGGTCTTCTGGATCGTGGCCCTCAGCAACGCCTTCAACTTTATGGACGGTATAGACGGCTTTACCGGCGGCGTGGCCGTCGTGAACGCCTTCTTCCTGATCCCGCTGGCAGGCGAAGCCGGCGCGTTCCTCCCCGCCCTCATCGGGGCGACGGCCGGCTTTCTCATCTGGAATATAAACCCGGCCTCGATGTTTATCGGCGACTCCGGCGCGTACTTCCTGGGCTTCTCCCTGGCCGCCGTCGCCCTCTACGCCCCCGTCCCCCCCGGCGAGTCCTGGACGCCTCTAGGCTTCGTCGCCGGCGCCCTGGTCTTTCTCCCCTACCTCTTCGACACGTCCTTCACCCTCTTCCGGCGCCTGCGAAGCGGCGCGGGAGGGAGCATCTTCCTCGCCCACCGCGAACACATCTACCAGCGCATAACCCAGACCGTCGCCCTCCACCGCCGCACCAGCAACCTCTACTACGCCGCAAGCGCCGTTGCGGGCCTCGCGGCGCTCCTGGTGGCTGGAGGCGGCGTCCCGGCGCTGTTCGGCGCGATGCTTGCCCTGGCGCTGTGCGCCGCACTCGCGGCGTTGCCGAGGGTGGTTGGATAGGATTCAGGCATCAGGAAAAGCGGCTCGGCATCGTGGAGAGCCGGCTCTCCACGATGCCGCTCGAAAAGAGCATCGCCGCAAGATGACGTTTGCAGTATACGGATCGGGTGAAAAACCTTTCGCCTGATACTTGGAAAATAGCCGCGCAGCGCAATAGAAGTTAGAATGCAGCCCTATGTGGCTTTTTCAAAGGATGGGGGAGCGGCTTCTGGGGTCCGTGGACCGGCTGCAGCGTGTCTTCCACGGGTCGCCGCCCGCGTTCAGGCGCGGGGCGGCCATGTTGGTGGACGCCTTCATAGTCATCGAGTCGTTCGCCGTTGCGCTCATCGTGCGTGTCTCCGGGGACGTGGAAACCGAGTTTTGGCGTCTGTTCTGGCCGTTCGCGGTGTTTTCCGCGCTGGCGTTCGTGCTGCTCCTGAACGAGAGCGGCGTCTACAAGAGCATTCTCAGGTACACGGGTATTTACCAGGGCGTGCAAGTGTTGAGCGCCACGGCCATAGCGGCGGGCGGCCTCTTCCTGGCGGTGTTCTGTGTGGGGCCTGGCGGGTTTGGGATCACGCCTTACAACCCAGTCCCGCTCTCGGTGCCTCTGGTCGGCTCGGTGCTGGCCTACGTGCAGCTCGTCGCGGTGCGACTCTATCCGAGGGTCTTCTACGAGCTCAGTTTGCGCGAAGTGGGCCGGCGGACCCGGATCGTGATCGTGGGTACGGGGGAGCCGGGCGTGGCGCTTGCCGGGCACATCTGGCGCACCTCGGCTGCCGAGACGCAGGTCGTTGGCTTCGTCAGCGAGTCGCAGGCTGAGGTCGGCCGGCACATAGAGGGGGCCTCGGTGCTCGGGGTCGTCGAGGAGCTGGAAGAGCTCATCTCTCAGCACGGCATAGACCAGGTCATTATCGCAATGCCGCAGGCGAGCCGGGAGGAGATGGACCTGATCTGGCGCACCTCCATCCACGCTTCGGCCACGGTGAAAGTGATGCCGGACCTCGGGGAGTTCCTGTCCGAGGGGACCATCAAGCTGCGCGAGCTCCAGATCGAGGACCTCCTCGGGCGCGAGCCGGTGGACATAGACCTCGACGCCCTCTCAAGCTACGTCAACGGCAAGCGGGTGCTCGTCACGGGGGCTGCGGGCTCCATCGGCAGCGAGCTTAGTCGTCAGATCTCGCGCCTGGGTCCGGCCCAGCTCATCCTGCTAGACCGCGACGAGAGCGGCCTCTACTACCTGAACGCGGAGCTCCGGCGGGAGGACTTCTACGACACGGAGACCTCCGTCGGCGACGTGACGAACCCGGAGCGGGTGAGCTTTATCTTCGAGAAGTTCCGCCCGCATCTGGTGTTCCACGCCGCCGCCTACAAGCACGTCCCGATGATGGAGCTGCAGGCCGCCGAGTGCATCACCAACAACGTCTTCGGTACCCTCAACGTGGCCCGCGCCGCCGGGGCCTACGGGGCGAGCAAGTTCGTCAACGTCTCGACTGATAAGGCCGTCCACCCGGTTAACGTCATGGGCGCCACCAAGCGCCTCGCCGAGATGATCGTGAAGAGCCTCTCGGCCGAGTACCCCGAGACGGTCTACGCT
>JACDFX010000108.1 GCA_013815575.1 Rubrobacter sp. | reverse complement strand
GCGTGGCGCTCATCTTCCTGTTCTTTCTCCTGATCTGGCGGATACTCCACGTCGCGACGACCTCGAGGGACCGCTTCGGCGTCCTGATCGCGGTCGGCATAGGCACCATGTTCCTCTTCCACGTCCTCGTGAACATCGGCATGACGATGGGCATAATGCCCGTGACGGGCATCCCTTTGCCTTTTATCTCCTACGGACGAAGCAGCCTGGTCGTGAGCGTGATGTCGCTCGGCCTCCTGCAGAGCGTCGCCATGCGTTCCCGCTCCGAGGTCTCGAAACAGCCGAAGGTGTAGAGAAGCGGTGGTCGAGACCGGTGCTGGCGGGTATAATGGGCCGTCGTAAAGTACTTTTGGTCCCTTTGCGGGCGTGCATGAAATCTTAGGAGCGGACGATGTTTGCGGTTGTAAAGAGCGGCGGAAAACAGTACAGGGTGAAAGAGGGCCAGGAGCTCGTCCTGGACCGCGTCAAGGGCGAGGTCGGGGATTCTGTCGAGCTCCCGGTTGGCTTCGTGGCTGACGACGACGGGTTCGACCTCGGCGCCAGGACGGCGCGGGTCGAGATCCTCGAGCATCTGCGCGGGGAGAAGATCCACATCTACAAGTACCGCGCGAAGAAGAACTCGAGGAAGAAGACCGGGCACCGCCAGGCGCGGACCCGGATAAAGGTTCTGGAGGTTCAGGATGGCTCATAAGAAGGGTGGCGGGTCTTCCCGCAACGGCCGCGACTCAGCGGGCAGGCGACTCGGCGTGAAGGCCTACGGGGGCCAGACGGTCACCGCCGGTAGCATCATCGTGCGCCAGCGGGGCTCGAAGGTGCTCGCCGGTCAGAACGTCGGCAAGGGTTCCGACGACACGCTCTTCGCCAAGGTCAGCGGCAGGGTCGACTTCGGACGCACCCGCGGCAAGAGCCGGGTGCGCGTCGTCGAGGAGCCCGTCCTGGAGGAGGCCACGGCCTGACCACCACCACCGGGGGTATCTAGCCCCTTTGCAGTTCGTCGACGAAGCCCGCTTCGCCGCCCGCGGAGGCCGTGGGGGCGACGGTAGCGTCTCCTTTAACCGCGAGAAGTACAAGCCGCGCGGCGGCCCCGATGGTGGCCGCGGCGGCGACGGTGGGTCCGTGATCCTGTACGCCACCGAAGACCTCTCCACCCTGGAGCCCTACGCCCGCCGCCAGGTCATACACGCCGACCGCGGCAGCCACGGCTCCGGCAACAACCGGGCCGGGGAGAGCGGCGGGGACACGGTCCTTGGGGTGCCGCTTGGCACCCAGATCTTCGACGGGGATGGCCTCCTCGCCGATCTCTCCGAACCGGGGGCCACCTTCGTCGTCGCCCGCGGGGGCGAGGGTGGGCGGGGCAACGGCTCCTTCGCGACCTCCACCCGGCAGGCGCCGGCGTTCAGGGAGCGGGGCCTCCCCGGCGAGGAGAGGGACGTCCTGCTAGAGCTCAAGGTGCTCTCGGACGTCGGCCTGGTCGGGCTGCCGAACGCGGGCAAGTCTTCACTGCTGCGCGTCCTGAGCGCGGCCCGGCCCAGGGTCGGCGACTACCCGTTCACGACGCTCTCGCCGCAGCTGGGTGTTGTGGACGAGAAGGTGTACAAGGGGCCGTTCGTGGTGGCGGACATCCCCGGTCTCATCTCGGGGGCGAGCGAGGGCCGGGGGCTCGGCAACCGTTTCTTGCGCCACGTGTCGCGGGCGCGGCTGCTCGCGCTCGTGCTAGACGCCAGCGAGGACCCCGAGGGGGCCCAGGGCATCCTGATCTCCGAGCTCCACGCTGCCGGACTCTCCGGGCGCCCGACCGTCACCGCCCTCAACAAGGTGGACCTCCTGGACGAGGAACTGAGGGCCTACCTGCGGGAAGCCTTTCCGGACGCCTTCCTCGTCTCAGCCACCACGGGAGAGGGCGTCGTCGAGTTCAGGGACCACGTCGAGGCGCTGGTGCGCCGGATGGACAAGAAATCCGCGCCCGCGCGAACGGAGCGCGAGCATCGGGTCTACCGGCCGACCTGGAGGGGTTTGCGGGTCGGGCGGGAGGACGGGTCGTACGTGGTTGCCGGTGAGGACGCCGAAAAACTCGCCATGAAGACCGACTGGGAGAGCCCTGAGGGCGTAGAGCGGTTCCAGCGGGAGCTGGAGAAGAGTGGGGTCGTCGGGGCGCTGAGGCGCGCGGGGGCCGAGCAGGGGGACGAAGTGCGGATCGGGGAGGCGGTGTTCGACTTCAGGTGAGGGTTGGTATCTTCGGCGGCACGTTCGACCCCGTGCATCAGGGGCACATGATCATCGCGGAGCAGGTCATGGCCGAGCTCGTCCTCGACCACGTGATGTTCATCCCCGGTGGCATACCGCCACACAAGGAGGCCTCCAGCGTGCGAGCCACCGCCGAGGACCGCTTCGCGATGGTCGAGGCCGCCGTTGCGGGCAACGAACATTTCTCAGCCGACAGGGTCGAGGTGGACGCGGGGCGCGCGATGCACAGCGTCGAGACCGTCGGAATACTCAAAAGGCGCGCCCCGGACGACGAGTGGTTCTTCGTGACCGGCGCTGACGAGGTTTCTAATTTGTTGTCCTGGAGGGAGCCGGACTGGCTGCTTGAGGAGGTCGTCATGGTGGCGGCCACGAGGCCTGGCTACGACCTCGGCAAGCTGGACCATCTTGAGGCCGGGTTGAGGAACTTCGACCGCATCTTTCCCGTGGAGTGTACGCGGGTTGACATCTCGGCTACCGGCATACGAAGGAGGATGTTGCAGGGCAAGAGCGTAAGGTATCTAGTGCCGGAGGCGGTGCGGGAGATCATTATTAAGAGGAGGCTCTATGAAGGAGACGCAAAACGGGCGGAAGGAGAACACTTGAGGGAGGAGATCCGGTGAGGCGCGACGAGTCCGTCGCCCGGCGGGAAGGTCTGGGGACAGACGGAGAGGCGATCACGCGTGAGATGGCCGAAATTTCGGCCCGGGCCGCGACGGAGATGTTCGGTAAGGACGTCACCATTATCGACCTTCGCGAGCTCGTCTCCTACGCGGACTACTTCGTAATAGCCAGCGCCGAGACCGACCGCCAGACCCGGCGGGTCGCCGAAGAGGTCATAGACAAGATGATCGAAGCCGGTCATCGCCCACGCTCCAAGCGCGTGGACGAGGGCTCCGCCTGGATCAGCGTCGACTTCCTCGACGTAGTCGTCCACGTCTTTACCGACGAGGCGAGGGATTACTACCGCCTGGAATCCCTCTGGCGCGCCGCCCCCCAGGAGCGCTGGGAGGCCTAGCCTCGGTCTAACCCGCTGCCAGCGCGCGGCACGTTGACACCCCCAGGCGCGCTGCATATACTCTGACCGATTTTACGGGGCCGTAGCTCAGTTGGGAGAGCGCCGCGCTGGCAGCGCGGAGGTCAGGGGTTCGAGCCCCCTCGGCTCCACTCTCATTCCCGGTTATACATGCGGAAAACGCAGTAACGTAAGAGAGTCCCGACCGACAGACCGGGACTCTTTACTGCAACCGTACTGCAACCCGCATTCATCCCAGCGCGTCGCCCATAGCTCCGGACGCCTGATCTCCCATCGAGGGGAGATAGTGCGAGTAGGTATCCAGGGTCATTGCTATGGTGGCATGACCGAGAAGCTCCTGCACGAGTTTGGGATGAACACCCCGCCCCATCAGCAGCGTGGCGCACGTGTGCCGCAGATCGTGGAACCGGATCTCCGGAAGGCCGGATCTCTTGAGAAGCGGCTTGAAGGAACGTTTCACGAGGTTCTCGGGGTTGAGGGGTGTCCCAATCTCGGACGCGAAGATGAGACCGTGGTCTTCGTTCAGCCCGGCACGCTCCACCCTCTGCTCTAGTTGCCTCTTGCGGTGGGCCTTGAGTACGGCCACCGTACGGGGTGTTAGATTTACCTGGCGACGGCCCCGCCTGGTCTTGGTTTCTCCGAGCGTGTGCCGGCCCCCCTCGCGTACGAGAGCCCGCCCAACACGCAGCGTACCTCGCTCTAGGTCTGCGTCGTCCCAGCGGAGCCCCAGCAGCTCGCCTCTCCTCAAGCCGGTGGTGATCGCCAGCACGTAGAGGGCCTCGAAGCGGTCTCCGGACTCCTTGGCAGCATTGAGAAACGCCCGGGCCTCGGCCTCCGACAGTGGGCGCATCTCGTCGGGAGCCGGATTGGGCGCCTGTACGGCAGCTGCGTTGCGGGGTATGAGACCGTCTGATACGGCTTGAGAGAGCGTCTTGTGGAGCGCGGAGTGGATTTTGCGCACCGTTCCGGCAGCGAGCGCGCCACTCGACTTATCGCTAATGAGCCTGCGAACATGCGCCGGGGTCAGGGCCTTGAGTTTGATCTCGCCGAGAGCGGGTCGAATGTGGCACCGTACAAGCTGCTCGTGACGCTCGAAGGTAGAAGCCCTTACCGTGTTCTTCACAGAGTCCGAGAGCCACCGGACCAGATACTCCCCCAGCGTTAATTTCCCGGCGTCGAAAACGAAACCACCTTCGCGATCAGAGAGCGCCTTCGTCAACTTCGCCGCAACCTCCGCCCGCGTCTTGCCGTAGAGCGTCTTCCGCTTACGGCCCTCGGCAGTGTACACGGCGTACTGAGCCATCCATCCGCCGTCCTTACGCCGCGAGATGGAGCCCTCGCCATTGCCGCGTTTCCCAGCCATCTCTAGCTGACCTCTCGCTTGATCAGCTCTCTGGGCTCCACCCCAAGGACGTTGGCCAGCTTGCGGATGGTCAAAGTGCGGGCCTCCGGATATCCGTTCTCGATCCTCCACACCGTGCCACTGGCGAGGTTCGCCATCCGGGCGAGTTCCCTCTGAGAGAGCACCCGGTCTGCTCTCAACCTCTTCAGCTTATGCACGTCGACCTCCATGTCCTCGTAGGTTACGGCACTCCGCTTTGTTGGTCAAAATTGTAGCACAGTTAATATATAATTGATGCAGTAGTCGACCTCCTGCTCGTCGACTGGGCTCGCTTTTTGCGGCGGTACGTCGATCGTTCGCTGCCAGGTTGACGCCATCGTCCCCCGATAGCCGTCTTGAGGACGGGTGATGTCGGTGACTGGGCTTCCCCCGGTAAGACGGACACTCTAGAGTGGGGACGATGAGTTCCCCGGAAGGAGGTCCACAGTGCCGGGACCAACGCCGCACTATCCACCGGAGTTTAAACGGGAGGCCGTCCGGCTCTACCGTTCCTCGAACAAGTCGATCCCGAAAATGGCCGAGGAGCTGAGTATAGCCAGCGAGTCCTTGCGAAGGTGGATCCGCCAGCATGAGATCGACGAAGGTGAAAGAGAAGGGCTCACCACCGACGAGCGGGAGGAGTTGGGCAGGCTCCGTCGAGAGAACAAGACCCTCAGACAAGAGAGGGAGTTCCTGAAAAAAGCTGCCGTCTTCTTCGCAAGGGAGGAAGGGACTCGGTGAGTAGCTACCACCTCATCGAGGCGGAGAAGACGAGGTTTCCCGTCCAGTTCATGTGCCGCATGCTGGGGGTCTCGAGAAGCGGCTACTACGGCTGGAGAGACCGTCCACTTTCCAGGAGGAGCCGCGAGGACGCCACCCTCACCGAGAGGATTCGGGAGGTCCACGAACGAAGTCGCCGCACGTACGGATCTCCGAGGGTCCACGCCGAGTTAAGGGCGCTCGGGACCCGCTGCGGGCGCAAACGGGTTGCGAGGCTCATGCGCGAGGCCGGGTTGCAGGGCTGCATGCGCGGTCGCAGGAGAGGAACCACGCGCCGAGGCAAGAGATCCGCTGCCGCGGAAGACTTGGTGAAAAGGGACTTTGGGGCCACGAAGGTGGACAGGGTCTGGGTGGCGGACATCACCTACGTCGCCACCGCTGAAGGCTTCCTGTATCTCGCCTTCATCCTCGACGTCCACTCGAGGAGGATCGTCGGGTGGGCGATGGAGGGCCACCTCAGAACCGAGCTCGTGGTCGATGCCCTGCGAATGGCGGTGTGGAGGAGAAAGCCAGCTCCGGGACTCGTTCACCATTCGGACCAGGGGGTGCAGTACACTTCGCTGTCTTTCGGTGAGAGACTGAAAGAGGTGGGCATCAAGCCGTCGATGGGAAGGACCGGAAGCGCCCTGGACAACGCCATGGCCGAATCGTTCGTCTCGACACTTAAGGCGGAGTTGGTCAGCAGGCTTCGGTTCCCGAGCAGGCAGGCCGCCAAGACGGCGATCTTCGACTACCTGGAGACCTTCTACAACATCCGCCGCCTACACTCATCTCTGGGCTACATGAGTCCTGCCGATTTCGAGGAGGATAGAATAGGAGAAGCTAGGGTCGCGTAAGATGATCGTGTCCGCTCTGGCGGGGGAAGCCCAGCCCTGGGCGAATCCATCGTGGCCATCGGTGTCGGGGCCTCCGAGGTGGGCCTCGGGGCGGGGGTGATCCTGGCGTCACTTCTCGGCGTCGCGGTCGCAGCCTCGCTGTGGTGGGCCTACTTCGA
>JACDFX010000506.1 GCA_013815575.1 Rubrobacter sp. | reverse complement strand
AGATCACGCTCCCCGGTTTCGTCCACGACCTCGGCTCCGCCATACACCCTCTGGGCTACGCTTCGCCGTTCTTCGGCTCCCTGCCCCTCCAAGAGCACGGCCTGGAGTGGATCCATCCGCCAGCCCCGCTCGCCCACCCCTTCGACGACGGCACCGCCGCCGTCCTCGAACGCTCGACGGAAGAGACAGGCGCCACGCTCGGCCCCGACGCGGAGGCCTACCGGAACCTGATGGACCCCCTGGCCGAGGACGCCAGGCGGATACAGGCGACGCTCTCCGGCTCACGGCACCTCCCGCGCCACCCGCTCGCCCTGACGTCCGCCGGCCTGCGTTCTCTGGGCTCCGCAAGGGGGTTCGCGGAGGCCGCCTTCGAGGGCGAGAGGGCCCGCGCGCTCTTCGCTGGCAACGCCGCCCACTCGTTCCTGGCGCTCGAGAAACGGCCGAGCGCCCTCTTCGGGGTGGTCCTCGGAACGCTGGGGCACGCCTTCGGCTGGCCTCTGCCGAAAGGCGGCTCCCAGAGCATAGCCGACGCTCTCGCCTCCTACCTGCTCTCCCTTGGGGGTGAGATCTTCACCGGCGTCAGGGTCCGCTCGGTGGACGATGTGCCGAGGACCCGGACGGTCCTCTTCGACGTCACGCCGCGCCAGCTTCTGGACATCGCCGGGGAGCACTTCACCGAACGTTACGGGGGCGACCTCAAGCGCTACCGCTACGGCCCCGGCGTCTTCAAGGTGGACCTCGCGCTCGACGGGCCGATCCCCTGGAAGGCCCAAGAGTGCCTGCGGGCCGGCACCGTCCACCTCGGCGGCACGCTGGATGAGATCTCCGCCGGCGAGGCGGCCGTAGCGCGCGGGGAGCACCCCGAGAGGCCGTTCGTCCTGCTAGCCCAGCAGAGCCTCTTCGACCCGACGCGCGCCCCCGAGGGCAAGCACACCGTCTGGGCCTACTGCCACGTCCCCAACGGCTCGACCTTCGACATGACGGAGAGGATAGAGGCGCAAATAGAGCGCTTCGCCCCCGGCTTCGGGGAGCGCATCCTGGCCCGGAGCGCCTGGGCGCCTGCGGACCTCGAACGGTACAACGCCAACCTGGTCGGGGGTGACATAAACGGCGGCTTCATGGACGTGAGGCAACTCTTCGCCCGGCCCATGATAAGGCCGAACCCGTACTCGACCTCCGCGCCCGGTCTCTACCTCTGCTCGTCCTCGACCCCGCCGGGGGGCGCCGTACATGGCCTGTGCGGTTTCATGGCCGCCCGCTCCGCGCTGCGCTACCTGAAGGCGTAGGGTCGAGCCCGTGACGGACGCCCGCTCCCCGAACGTTGGGAACCAGGAGAACCCGGTCTCTCCGGCCACCAGAAGGCCCGTAGCATGGCTCGCCTGGGCGCTCGGCGGTCTCGCCGTGGCCATGTTCGCCGCGGGCGTCGCATTTGCCGTGCTGTCGTCGTTCGTCGGGGGCGCGGGGCTTTCCGGAGACTTTTTGATCTTCGTGCCCTTCCTGGCCTTCCCCGTGGTTGGGGCCTTGATCGCCTCGAAGCGCCCCGAAAATCCTATCGGCTGGATCTGCCTGGTCGTCGGCCTCTTCTGGATGCTAAACGTTCTAGGAGAAGGTTCGGATGCATATTTGCGCGCGACGGACCCCGGCTGGGCGCGGTCCACGGTGACGCTCGACGCTTTGGCATTCTGGAGTTGGGTTCCACCCGTGGGGCTGCTCGGCATATACATGATCCTGCTGTTCCCAGACGGGAAGCTGCCATCGAGGAGGTGGCGTCCCTTCGCCTGGTTCGCCGGGGCGGTGATAGCCCTGATCTCCGTCGGCTTCATCTTCGTTCCCGGGCCGCTGGAGGGACACCCAGGCGTGCGCAATCCTTTCGGGCTTGAGTGGCTCGCCTGGCTGGCGGACGTGGCGGTATTCGTCATATTGATGCTCCCCCTGTGCATCCTCGCTTCGGCCTTCAGCCTGGTGCTGCGTTATCGGCGCTCCGGCGGAGTGGTGCGCGAGCAGATCAAGTGGCTCGCCTTCGCCGCCTCGTTGGTGGGCCTGGTGTACTTCGTGGGCCTGGCCAGCGAGCTCGTGTTCGCGCCGGATTCTCTCGTCGATGATGCCTCGCCGCCGCTCTGGGTCGAGATCTCACGGAGTATGCTCCTGCTGAGCTACCCGGGGGTTCCAGTCGCCGTGGGCTTCGCCATCTTGAGACACCGCCTCTACGACATAGACGTCATCATCAACCGCGCCCTGGTGTACGTGGCGCTGACCGTGTCGCTGGCTTCGATCTACCTCGGCGGCGTGGCCGCCTTGCAGTATGCCCTCCGCACCCTCACCGGC
>JACDFX010000107.1 GCA_013815575.1 Rubrobacter sp. | reverse complement strand
GCTCGGCTCCGCAGCCTTCCGAAGGCTTCGCGAAGAGCTCGGCGACGGCTTCGACGAACGCGTCGCGGAGAAGATCCGGGTTCTCGAAGGGGACGTCCACGCGCCGTCGCTCGGGCTCGGTGAGCAGGATCTCGAAGAACTCTCCGAGAACGTGGACATCGTGATCCACTCCGCAGCCTCCGTCATGTTCGACGCGCCGCTGGACGCCGCCGTGGACTCAAACGTCCGGGGGACCGTCGGGCTGCTCAAGCTCACCCGCGGTTGGCCCAGGAGGCCGCTCTTCATGCACATCTCGACCGCGTACGTGGCTGGGAACATCAGGGGTGCGGCGCCAGAGGAGCCGCCGGGGAAGACGACGCCAAACGGCACGGTCTTCGACGCGCGTGAGGAGATCCCGGGCCTGGAGGCGGTCGTCGGGGAGATCGAGAACAACTCGCGGGAGCGGGGCCTGCTCCGGCGCTTCGAGGCGGAGGCGCGCAACGAGCTCGGGATGGTCGGGACGGGGGAAGAGGTGGCCGGGCGGGTGGACCAGCTCCGGCGGGCCTGGATGCGCGAGCGCCTCGTCGAGCGGGGCACGGAGCGGGCGCGGGAGCTCGGGTGGAACGACGTCTACACGTTCACCAAGTCGCTCGCGGAGCGGACGGTCATTCGGGAACGGGGGGAGTCGCCGCTCGTGATCCTGCGTCCGGCGATTATCGAGAGCAGCTTCAGGGAGCCTTATCCCGGTTGGATCCAGGGCTCCCGCATGGCCGACCCAATCATCATGGCCTACGCGAAGGGCCTCCTGCGCGAGTTCCCCGGGGACCCCGAGACCCTCGTCGACATCGTCCCCGTCGACCACGTAGTAAACGCCATCCTCGCCGCCGGCATCAGACGCCCGGAAGAGCCCGAGGTCTTCCACGTCGCCTCGGGCGGGCAGAACCCTTTGCGCTACCGGGACCTCTACGACCACGTCAGGGACTACTTCGTAGAGAAGCCCTTGAGGGACTCCGGCGGGCGGCCGGTTCAGGTGCCGGAGTGGAGCTTCCCCGGCCGCCGGAAGGTCGAGCTCGCGCTCAGGGCGCAGTTGGCGGCGTTGCAGGTCGGCGGGAAGGTGGCCGCCAGGCTCCCGGACGGGCACATGGTCTCAGACGCCCGCCAGAGGATGGCCCGGACCGAGAAGCGGGCCAGAATGAGCCTCTACTACAGCCGCATCTACGGCGCCTACGCCAACATGTACGCCGTCTTCTCGACCGACAGGACGAAGGCGCTCTACGAATCGCTCGAACCGGCGGACCGGGAGCGCTTCCCGTTCGATATCACGGAGGTCCGGTGGCGGGAGTGGTTGCACGGGACGCACCTGCCGGCGCTCACGACGCGGCCCAACCGCAAGAAGCGGCGGACGGTCGAGGAGAGGCCGGGGGAGGTCGCGGCGATCTTCGACGTGGACGGCACGCTCGTCGGGTCGAACGTCGTCTCGTACTACGCGTGGCTCAGGATGCAGGAGCTGCCGGCGGCCGTGCGGCCCCTGTGGCTCGCGGCTTTCGCGACCAAGATCCCGTACTACTGGGGCCTGGACAAGATCAGCCGCGCGCACTTCAACCGCGCTTTCTACAAGAACTACGCCGGCTGGGACCCAGAACGCGCGAAACACCTCGGCCGCGAGAGCTTCGCCGGCTTTACCCTTGACCGCATCTTCCCCGACGCCCTGGAGCGGCTGCGCGAGCACAAGGCCCTCGGCCACCGCGTCGTCCTCCTCTCCGGCGCTTTGGACTTCCTGCTCGAACCCATGAAGGACCTCGCCGACGACGTCCTCTGCTCCACGCTCGCCCAGGAGGACGGGGCGTACACCGGCGAGCTCGTGGGGACCCCCGTCGCCGGCGACGCGCGGGCCAGAATGCTTGCCTCGTTCGCGAGGAAGCGCAACGTGGACCTCTCGCGCTCCTACGCCTACGCGGACGCCATCTCCGACCTGCCAATGCTCGAGGCCGTGGGGCGTCCCGTCGCCGTCAACCCGGACAGGAGGCTCAGGGCGGCGGCCGAGGAGCGGGGGTGGCAGGTCCGGGACTGGGGCAGAAACGGCGCCTCCAAGAAGCTTTAAGGTGCTCTCCCTCGTCTACCGCAAGTCCATACCCCGCTACCTTCTCATGCGCGCCGGCGCGAAGAGGGTAAAGAACCTGGAGACGGGCCGGCTCTCCCCCCTGCAACTGGAGAGCGCGCCGGAACCGGAGCTTCCAGCCCCCGACTGGGTCCGCGTAAAGCCGCTCCTCTCCGGCATCTGCGGCTCGGACCTCGGGACGCTGTCTTCCGAGAACTCGCCTTACTTCTCCCCGATCACCTCCCCGCCCTTCGTGATGGGCCACGAGGTCGTGGGCGTGGTCACGGACGACAACTCCGGATTCCGGGCCGGGGAACGCGTCGTCGTGGAGCCGGCCCTCGGGTGCGCCGCCCGGGGTATCGATCCTCCCTGCCCGTACTGCGCCTCTGGCCGCCACGCCCTCTGCCTGAACGTCTCGAAGGGGCACTTGAGCCCCGGCATCCAGACGGGCTTCTGCCGCGACACCGGGGGTGGCTGGACCCAGCGGACGCTCGTCGCCCACCCGACCCAGCTCCACCGCGTCCCGGAAAGCCTCTCCGACGAGGCCGCCGTCGCCATAGAGCCGCTCGCCTGCGCCGTCCACGCCGCCCTCAAGGCACGACCGGGGCCGGACGGGACGACCCTCGTCATCGGGGCTGGAAACATCGGCCTCTTCACCGTCGCCGCGCTCCGCCGCCTGACCGACGCCGGACGCATCATCTGCGTCGCCAAGCACGAGCGCCAGCGCGAAGAGGCCCTCCGCCTCGGCGCAGACGAGGTCGTCCACCCGAAGCAGATGTACTCTGGTCTCCCCGAGATGCTCGGCACCGAAGCCCTGAAGCCGGAGCTCGGCAAGCCGGTCGTCGCGGGCGGGGCGCAGAACGTCTTCGAGTGCGTCGGCTCTTCCGGCACGATGGAGGACGCCGTGCGCCTGACGAAGCCGGGCGGCGAGGTCTCCCTCGTCGGGATGCCAAGGGCGAAGAGTAGCCTGGACCTCACCGCGCTCTGGTACAAGGAGGTGAGCCTCGCCGGCGCCTACGCTTACGGCGCCGAAGAATACGAAGGCGAACGGACCAGCAGCTTCGAGCTGGCGATGAGGTTGGCGCCGCAAATAAAGCTCGAGACCCTGGTGGGCCCCCGCTTCCGGCTCGAAGAGTACCGCGAGGCGATATCCGCCGCGCGTTCGGCGGGGGGCGCGGGAAACGTGAAGGTGGTCTTCGACCATAGAGGCCTGGGGCATTAAGACTCTAGGCACCAGGTTCGAGGTTTGGGGCAGGGCTTCGCGTCGCGCGCCTCGTTCCCGCACGCGAAGTTCCCGCACGCGAAACCCCGCCCCGCCTTCAGGCGTAGTGACCGTTACGCGTCCGGAGAGACGTTGGGAACACCTGAAGCCTCGACGCCTCGAATCCCAAGACCCCACTTCGACCAACCAAAGGGAGTACCAATGACCCGACCCGGATTCATCACCACCCTCGAAAAATCCAGCCCGCCGATGATGTTCAACGCGGGGGACGGTTTCCACTACGAGAAGCTGCCGGAGGGGACGCGTGTGATCTACCCCCCGGGGCCGGTCGACCCGCTCCCCGACCCGAACGTCGCCATCGAGCGGGCGCTCCTGGAGCCGATGGGTATGGAGCCGTTGCACGAGCTCTTGCACCCCGGCATGAAGCTGACCATCGTCTTTGACGACGTCTCCTGCCCGCTGCCCCCCATGCAACCGCCGGACAACCGCCAGCTGGTCATAGAGAAGGTGCTTGAGAAGGCCTACGCGAAGGGTGTTGAGGACATACACCTCATCGCCGCCCTGGGCCTGCACCGCCGCATGACGGAGAAGGAGCTCCGGTGGGCCCTGGGGAAGGACATCATGTCCACTTTCTACCCTCAGCGCCTCTACAACTACGACGCCGAAGACGAAGAGGGGAACGCGGTCATCGGGGAGACGGGGCGGGGGGAGGAGGTCCGTATCAGCCGCCGGGCCGCGGAGAGCGACCTGGTCGTCTACGTGAACATAAACCTCGTCTCCATGAACGGCGGACACAAGTCCGTTCATACAGGCATCTCCCCGTACTCCTCCATCCGCCACCACCACAACGCCGAGACGCTCAGGAACACCCGTTCTTTGATGGACCCACCGAAGTCCGCGCTGCACGGTTCGGTGAACCGGATGGGTGAGATCCTGGACAGCGCCGTAAAGGTCTTCCACATCGAGACGACCCTCAACAACGCGACCTTCCCGCCCGTCTTCGACTTCATGGCGAAGCCCGAGCACGAGTGGGGCCCCTTCACCAAAGCGAACTTTCTGGCCAACCACAAGGCCACGCAAATCATGCCGCGCCGGGCGGCTCGCAAGGTCTTCCAGTCCATCGTCGCCCCGCAGAAGATGACGAGCGTCCAGGCGGGTGCGACGGACCCGGTTCACGAGGAGACCATCAAGCACCTCCACCGCCAGCAACTCGTCCACGTCGAGGGGCAGGCCGACGTGCTGCTGCTCGGCGTGCCCTATATCGGGCCGTACAACGTGAACAGCATCATGAACCCGATCCTGGTCCACAACATGGTCCTCGGCTACCTCTTCAACCTCTACAGGGGCAAACCGCTCGTGCGCGAGGGCGGCGTCATCATAGCCACCCACCCTGTCCCCAACGAGTTCGATGACGTCGCCCACCCGAGCTACCGGCCGTTCTTCGAGGAGGTCCTCTCCGAGACCACGGACCCCCATGAGGCGGAGCGGCGGTTCGAGAAGAAGTTTATCTACGACCCCTGGTACAAGACCCTCTACCGCAACTCCCACGCCTACCACGGATGGCACCCGTTCACCACCTGGCAGTGGGGCGCACACGCCCTCGACCACCTGGGCGGCGTCATCTTCGTCGGGGGCGACCCGCACACCACATCGAGGATGGGCTACAAACGGGCCGACACCGTCGCGGAGGCCCTCCAGGTCGCCGAGCCCATCGTCGGTACGAGCCCGGGCATCACCTACATGCACATCCCGCCGCTGTTTATGGTCGAGGTGAGTTAGGAGAGGCGCCAGAGGCGCAGGGCCGTGACCTCTATCCACAGGAGCGTGGCGGCGAGGAAGAGGTAGTAGAAGACGCCAGGCAGGACGAGACACGCCGCGCAGACCGGGGCGGTGGCGAGGGTTAGTCGGGCGTGGTCGTACCAGTGGGGATCACGGGCCATGCGGCGCCACAGGAAGAAGAGCGAGAGCAGCAGGGATAGGGCGAAGATGACGAAGGCGGCGTCGTGGACGAGGCCGTGCGGGGACCTCGGTCCCGTGCGCCGGATAGGATCGGTCTCGAAGGCCAGGAGCGTCATCGCCGCGCCGGAGAGCAAGAGCAGGGCCGGGCCCGCCTTGGAGCCCCGACGCACCCCTCGGTGGAGCCCGGCGGCGAAGACCATCAGCAGGATGCCCGAGATGACGAAGGCCGCGTCCAGGAGCCACCCGATGGGTCCGAGGGCGAGCCCGCTCGGCCAGGCGCCGGCCGGGTCTTCGAGCGGCTTCCAGCCGATCCCGCGCATAAAGTCGTACTGGAGCGCCGTCAGTGCCGCCAGTACAGCCGCGAAGATGGCCGGTCCCAGCATACCCGCTAGCGCCGCCGCCCGGAACTCCGCTGATGCTTTCGTCCGATTCCTTTCCCTGACTTCCCGCAGCCCGGCTATCCTCCTACCCCGGCCGCGAGGTTGCAATGGACGCTGCGGTTGCGCGGGGCGGGGCCTCTGTTAACCTTCTGCCTGTTGGTTCCTGGGGAAAGGAAACATGCATGACTGGTCAAGTCGCGCGGCAGACCGTCGCCGAGGGGGGCGCCCGTACGCCGGTAGGCACCGTTCACGTCGTGGACCCTCATCCGTTGAACTGGTTGTTCATCACGTGGAATACGATGGAGGAGCCTGTCCGCACCGACGAGAGGGGCAACATCGTCGGGGCGTGCATGGAGGACTCCTGGTGGGAAGGGAGCACCCTGGTCGTCAAGGTCCGCGAGGGGGTACGCTTTCAGGACGGCGAGCCGCTGACGGCCCACAGCGTCAAGCGGTCCTTCGACGAGGTGCAGAAGTGGCGGGCGCCTCACCCGCCGGGGACGTACCTGAACTTCCACCCCGACACCCGCCTGGAATGCCCCGACGATTACACCGTGCGCTTCGAGTTTCCCGAGCCGGACGGGTTGGCGTTGGCGAAGTTCCGGGGGTTTCATATCGGTAGCACCCGCTTCTGGGACGAGGAGGGGTTCGGGTATCGGAAGTACGGCTCCGGCGAAGGACACTGGTGAGCGATCGACGCTCCGGGCCCGTGGGGCTCGGGACCGTTCACCCTTGTCGAAGGTTTCTCCTCCTGGGAGGCCGAGATCGCCATCATCGACGCCGAACCTTTTACCTGCACCTGGCTAC
>JACDFX010000505.1 GCA_013815575.1 Rubrobacter sp. | reverse complement strand
ACCCGAACCCTAAACGCGAGGTTGGTCGCGTCGCCGCGCTGGGAGGGTCCGGCGGCTCGTTTATCGCCGAGGTCGCCGCCTCGGGCGCGGGGGCCTACGTGACCGGCGACCTCGACTACCACGACGCGCTGCTCGCCGAATCGCTAGGCCTCGCCGCGATAGACGCGGGCCACGCCGCCACGGAGTTGCCGTCCCTGGAGCCGCTGGCGGAGCGCCTGACGAGGTCGGTGGGCGTGCCGGTCGAGGTCAGTCGGGTCCGGCGCTGAGTTAGAACGCTTCGGCTTTCGGCTCTGCTTTCAGGGCTCGGGTTTGTGTTGTGGGTGGAGTTGGGGAAGGCCCTCCGGTCGGGTTGAGTAGCGGGCTTCTTTGCGCCTTTTTTGGAGGACGTATCTAACTAGGGGACGTTCTCGGCGTCGGCCGTACCTGGTACGCGGGTGAGGTTGGCCCTCTCGAAGCCGTGGTGGAGCAAGGTTCTGGCGGTTCGGATGGCGTACCTTTAGCCGGGGTCTTCCACTCAGCCGTTCGACATAAGTTTGTCCAGTTCGTCCTTCGTGGGGAGGGCACGCATGGCGCCGAAGTCCGTGCAGGCGAGCGCGCCGGCCGCGCAGCCGCGAAGGGCCGCCTCGCGGACGCGTTCCTCTTCGTCCAGGGGTCCGTCCGAGAGGTGGACCAGGGTCGCGGCGAGAAAGGCGTCCCCGGCGCCGGTGGCGTCCACGATCTCCCCGACGTCAAAGGCGGGGACGTCCCCGCTAAAGTCGCGGGTGGCGTAGAAGGCGCCGTCCGGGCCTTTGCTGATCAGGACCAGTAGAACGCCCCGGTCCAGTAGCATCCTCGCCGCCTCTTCGGCGTCATCCGTGCCGAGAAGCGGCCCCAGCTCGTCGTCGCCGAGCTTCACGATGGTCGAGAGGTCGAGCAGGGGGTCCACGGCCTCGCGGGCGGCCTCCCGACTATCCCACAGGTGCTCCCGTAGGTTCACGTCGAAGGCTACCGGGACGTTCTGCTCCCTGGCAAGCTCCGCGATCCGGTGCGTCGCGGAGCGTACGGGCTCCCGGATAAGCGGGATGCTCCCGAAGTTCACGAAGGAGGCGCCGGAGATGAGGTCTCCGGTCACGTCGTCCGGCGAGAGGAGCTCGTCGGCGGCGGGGCTGGATCTGTAAAAAGTGAACTCGCGGTCCCCGCTCTCACTAATCTCGACGAAGGCAAGCGAGGTGCGCGTCGGCTGTTTCTGGCGGCGGACGCCCGCCGTCTCGACGCCTTCGGACTCAAGCGCCCGCAGGATAAAGTCCCCGAAAAGGTCCCTGCCCACGCCGCCGACGAACACGGCCTCGGCCCCCAGACGGGAGGCCGCGACCGCCACGTTCGCCGGCGCGCCGCCCGGCCGGGCGACGAGGCCGAGCTCTACGTCCGAGATCTCCTCCCCCCGGTAGATGTCCGAGACGACCTCGCCGAGCGTAACTATCTTCCCCAAAGCTCTCCCCCAAATCTCCCGCTACCGCGGTTGGACGCCCACCTCGCCGAGGCCCCGGATCTCCTCCTCCGAATACCCGGCTTCCCGCAACGGCCCCACGACGTCCACTTCCACATCCGGAACGTAGCAGGCCACCAAGCCCGCCTCCCCATCCGGCACGACCCGCGCCTCCCCCATCGCGGCCGGCAGGATGCAACTCTCCGCCCTGCCGAGCCTCTCTGTCCCGCCCTCGTACTCTATCTCTAACTCGCTCTCCCCGACGTTGGAGAGGGTGAGGAAGCGATCCGGGCGGAACGGGATGGCGTAGGCCTCCCCTAGCGTCCAGCGCTCAAGGGCGAAGTGTGGGCCGGCGCAACAGAGGACCCTCCGGTTCGGGCCGCCCTCCAGCGTGAGACCCGGGTTCGGGCGGGGCATGAAGTTCGTCTTGAGCTCGTCGAGGGTCGCCTCTATGTTGGCGTTCCACTGCTCCTCGTCCAGGCGGTTGCCGTAGAGGTCTTCCGGCATGACGAACTGGCCGAGGTCGGAGGTCTGCTGGACCTCGGCGATGAGGGTCCCCGGGCCGAAAGTGTGGAGGATGTCGCCAGGCACGTAGACGGTGTCGCCGGCCCGGATGCCGTAGCGCGGCATCACCGAGTCGTAGTCCTGGCGCTTGAAGGCCTCGAAGAGCTCCTCGCGGGAGAATCCCTCCTTTATGCCGGCCAGTATGGAGGCGTCCGGTTCGGCCCAGAGGATGTGCCAGGCCTCGCTCTTGCCGTGCGGCTCGCCGTACTTCTCCCGGGCGGTCTCGTCGTCGGCGTGGAGGTGGACGGGAAGCATGTGCGAGGCGTCCAAAAACTTGAGCAGGATGGGGAAGTGCGAACC
>JACDFX010000504.1 GCA_013815575.1 Rubrobacter sp. | reverse complement strand
CCGCCCGGTCCTGTTCGCAGGGTCACGGTCATCCTACACCGCCCCCGCCAGGCGTCCTTTCACCCGAGGAAGGCCGCGCACGCGAACGAGACGGCGTCACCCCGTGCCGGCCGCAGCAGGATGCCCCTGGCGGGCGCCACAAAGGCCCCCAGAGAGGGCGCGGCGCTCTCCGCGACGAACCGTCGCCCTGGCACGGGGTCACCGACGAGGGGCGCCGAAAAGGCACGAGGGGCGGCGCGGCGGGCCCCCCGCGCCGTTGGATACCCCGGCGTCCACCTGGATACGCTCGATCAGGGGACCACGGGGGTGAGCCAAGGGGGTGAGCGCCGGGCGCAGTCTGGCCGCGAGAAGCGGCACGGCCAGCCGGACGAAGTCACGCCGGATCATGGGACGCCCCCTGACCTCGAACCGCTAGGCGGCCGCGAGGGCCTGAAGCCCCGCCGGCACGCGGGCGACCTCTGACCAGCTCCGGCCCGAGTCCGGGCTGATGAGGACCGTCCCGTCTCCGAGCCCGGCGTACAGCGTCCCCGGCGTCTCGGGGTCCTGGCAGAGCGCGTACGGGAAGGCGGCGAGATCCTCCAGAACCGCCTCCCACCGACCGCCGTTCCTCCTGCGGTAGATCGAGGCCTCGGAGGGCCCGCCCCCGTGGGCCCTCCCCGGTCCGCTCGCCGCCGAGGCGTAGACGAGCTCGGGGTCCTCCGCGTCCACCGCCAGCCCCCACGCGTAGCGCATGCCCATACCCTCGTCCGCCGCTTCCCAGCTGTCGCCGAAGTCGCGGCTTTGGGCGAATCCCCCTCCCCCTGCCTCGTACAGCAGCTCGGGGTCTGCGTGGTGGGCGGCCAGGGAGTGGCAGTCGGCCTGGGCGCCGGGTCGCTGGTCCTGCCAAGTCTGCCCGCCGTCCGTGCTCCTGACTACTCCGCCTAACTCTATGCCGACCACCACCAGGTCCGGGTCCGCGTGCGACGGCGCTATGGCGCGCACGTGGGAGGTCCAGGGGCGGGGAGGGAAGCTCCAGGTCGGCGCCGAGGACAGGTGCCTCATCCCCTCCAGCTCCCGCCATGAGGCGCCCCCGTCGCGGCTGACGAACAGCGAAGAAGGCTCCGTGCCGGCGTAGATGGCCCCGCCCGCGGGCGAGACGGCAACCGCCGTGACCCTGGGGTGCCCGACGCCCGGGAGCTTCTCCCAGATCCTTCCGCCGTCCTCGCTCTTGAAGAGGCCCTCGTCGGAGGTGCCGACGTACAGGGTGCCCGGGTCCTCGGGGTCGACGGCCAGGCACCGGGCGCCGCGCCCCTCGAGCGTGGACTCGATCTTGCCGTCGTCTACCACGGCCACGGCGCTACTCCCGGCCGCGTACAGTCGTGCCACGGTGGAACCTCCGATCCTCGGCGCTTTCCCGGCTCGCCCTCCCGAGGGGAGTATGCTCCACCGTCCCCGGGCCCACAAGACCATGGTAGTGGGAGCAACAGGGGCCATGCGGCATCACCCCGGAGGGCTGCCGTTGGCAGCAGGATGGCCACCCCGAAGACCCCCGGCGCAATCCCCTCCCCCGGGCACGGCGGGAGGCATCGGACCGGACAGAGCACGTTCACAGAGCCACTTCAGGGCTTCCGGATACTCTTGGGGCGGACATCCTGACGGGACCGGCGGGTACACCGGCCACCGCCCCCTCGCGGCGAAGGTTCGTCCAACCCGAGACTCCCCGGGCAGGTCTCGCCGCGTCCCGTTCTGCGCCCCCTTTCTGGGCAACGCCGGTTCAGGCCCCTCGGGCCCCATCGGACGGAGGGATCTGGCGCGCTATGCCGAGCAGGAGACGCCGGTCTCCCGGCCGCATCCTCAGCACCTCCCCGAGTATCTCGCGCGCCGTTCCGTCCTCGAGCACCGCCGCGAGCGCTGCGTCCGGGGTTCGCTCCTTCCCCTCGCCGAACCAGAGCTGCGGCGGGAAGCCCATCGCCCCGGCTATGGCCTCCAGCTTGTCCAAGCCTGGGCTGCCGATGCGCCCCTTCCTGAGATTGGAGACGTAGGAACGCGTCACCGCCCCGCCCGTGGCCCTCTCCAGGTCCTGGCCGCCCCACGCTGAGCCGTCGGGCTTGCGGTAGAGGTCCAGCAGCCGACCGAACCTCTCCGAGACGTGCCCTTCCTGGCGGCCTTCCACCCTCCGACCTCCCGTACAATCCTCGCACATTCGGTACAAGATACTACACGGGCACCTTGCGGGAACCTCGCGGAGCGTTCCCGTCGGATCGAGGCAGTACGGGGCAGTGTTCCCAGTGGATCGCCACCGGGGCGTGTTGTCGTCGCTGCCCTCGTCTCGGTTCACGCAGGTCGTGACA
>JACDFX010000106.1 GCA_013815575.1 Rubrobacter sp. | reverse complement strand
GCTAAAGCGCGTCCTGATTGACGGCGAGAGGCTCGTCGGGGTGGGCGCTTTACGCATCCAGCGGGGCAAACTCTTCCACACGACCAAGATGCCGGGCGTGGGGATGAAGACGCGGGCCAGGGTGCTCGCCAGCGGCCTGCTCGACGAGGAGTACACCTACGAGAACCTGGCCTCCATACCCGGCATCACCGAGGCGCAGGCCCGCACCATCGCCGCGGCGGCGAAGGCCGAGACGGCCGTGGCCGCCCGGACGGAGGTCCGGGTCCATTAGCCTCTACGGCTTCGTAAAAGACCGCGAGCCGGTCGGTCCGGAGGAGGTCTGCTCCGGCTTCCTCTCCCTGCCGGACGCCAACGGGGACGCCCGGGCCCTCGTCGAGAAGCTAACCGGGGATGACCCCCGGTTCGCCTGGGAGGATGAAGCGTTGAGGACCGCGGATGTGGCGGCGCTCGCGCTAGAGGATGCCCCGTACGTGATCTTCGACGTGGAGACTACGGGGGCTGCCGCCGGAAAGGGCGGTGGGATCACCGAGTTCGGCGCCCTGAAGCTGGTGCGCGGCCAGGTGGTGGACGAGTTCTCCACGCTCGTGAACCCGGGACGCCCGATCGACCCGTTCGTCGTCCGCCTCACCGGCATAACCGACCGTATGGTCGCCGACGCACCGCCCATCTCCGAGGTGATACCCCGCTTCGAGGAGTTCGTCGAGGGCTCCGTCGTCGTCGGCCACAACGTCCAGTTCGACTGCTCGTTCGTCGCGGCTGCCAGGGACGGGGTGCCCCTGACCAACCCGGTCCTCGATACCTTGAAGCTCGCCCGTTGCCTGGTTCCAGGCCTGAGGCGCTACCGGTTGAGCGCGCTCGTGAACCATTTCGGGGTGAGGCAGGCGCCGAACCACAGGGCGCTGGCCGACGCCTCCGCGACGACCGAGGTCTTTCAGAGGCTCTTGAAGCTGTTGCGTTCCGCCGGGGTGAGGAGCGTTGGGGAGGCGGCGACTATCCGGGGCGGGAAGGGCCGGATCAAGCCGCAGAAACAGCACCTCGCCGAGCACGTCCCGAACACGCCAGGCGTCTACTACTTCGTAGATAAGAACGGCGGCGTGCTCTACGTCGGCAAGGCGAAGGACTTGAAGGCGAGGGTGCGGACGTACTTCAACGGGGGGGATGGGCGGCGCAAGGTCGGCCGCCTCGTCGAGGAGGTCGCGGAGGTGCAGGTCAAGGAGACCGAGAGCGAGTTGCACGCGCTCATCCTGGAGGCGAGGGAGATCAAACGCCTGCTGCCCCGTTACAACTCCGTCGGCCGCGACGACAAGGCGACTTGGTTCATCAAGCTCGACACCAACGAGCCGTACCCGATGCCGGTCAGAGTGCCTGAGAGCGCCCCCGAAGACGGCGTGGTCCACCTCGGGCCGTACAGGAGTGCCGGGGTGCTGGATACTTGCATGGAGGCCCTGGGTAGGATCTTCCCCCTCAAGCGCTGCCCCGGTGACGGGGAGGCGTGCTTCTACGGCCAGATGGGCCGCTGCGCCCCGTGCGCCGGGATGGGCGAGGAGGAGTACCGCCGCGAGGTGGTGGACGAGATCGTGGCGCTCCTGCGGGGCGAGGGCGGCGAGGAGCACCTCCACGCCCTGGTCCTGGAGCGGAAACGGCTGGCGCAGGCGCTCGAGTTCGAGGCGGCGGCGCGCCTGCGGGACCTTATAGCGGGAATAGAGCGGGTGCGTCTCGCGCGGTCGGTCGTGAGCGGGGAGGGCGCCCAGGCCGTCGTGGCTCCCTCCACCGAACCCGGCGTCATAGAGGTCTTCGCGCTCTCGGAGGGGCGTCTGGTCGGCCACCGCGGCTTCGAGGCCGGGGACGGGGCCGGCCTCGCGGCCTTTGCGCAGGAGGCGATGGAGAGGCAAGAGAGCCTGCCTGCCGCGGGCAAGAACGGTTCAAACGAGGCGCGGATCGTGGCGGCCTACCTCAGGCGGCGCTCCGGGGTGGTGGAGGCGGTGCGGCTGGGGGAGGCTGCGGATCTCGTGAGGGCGGCGGAGAGGGTGGTGGAGGCGGTCGGGGAGCCCGAGGTCCCGCTGGCTTGAGGGGCGGCTTGGGGGAAGCATCCGCCCGCATCATGCTAGAATCTGGGCAACCGCACGACGGTTTTCGGTTCCCGCGGACGAGGTACTAGCTGGCGATGGTGCAGGACTTACAGGGCGTTACGCGAAAGATACTACTGGTGGACGACGAGCCGTCGCTCCAGAAGATGCTCACGCACGCCTTGGAGCGGGAGGGGTTCCAGATCCAGGTCGCGGGCGATGGCGAGGCCGCTTTGGAGGCCTTCAAGAGCTACGAGCCGCACCTCATAGTGCTCGACATCATGCTCCCCAAGCTCGACGGCACGGAGGTCATCCGGCGCATCCGGGCCCAGAGCGAGGTGCCCGTCATCATGCTGACGGCCAAGGACGACGAGATAGACCGGGTCGTCGGGCTCGAGCTCGGCGCCGACGACTACGTTACCAAGCCGTTCGCCGTCAGGGAGTTGGTGGCGCGGGTACGTGCGATCATGCGCCGCGCGGCCGTCCCCGCCGGCCAGCGTCCGGACGAGCTCACCTACGACAAGCTGCGCATCAACCTGCCGAGCCGGCGGGTCTCCGTGGACGGCACAGAGGTGGACCTGACGTACACGGAGTTCGAGCTCCTGGTGACCCTCGCCTCTAGCCCCGGCCGGGTGTTCTCGCGCAGCGCGCTCTTGAGGCGGGTCTGGGGTGATGAGTTCCGCGACGAGCGGACCGTCGACGTCCACATCCGCCACCTCCGCGAGAAGATCGAACGCGACCCCCGCAACCCCGAGTTTATCCACACCGCGCGTGGTGTCGGATATGTTTTCCGCTAAGAAGAAACCGGACCGCAAGCCCCGGCGCCAGGGTCCGAAGCTGCCCTCCCTGGAGGCGATAGAGGGGCTCAGGCCGCGCCTGAGCATCCGCGTCTGGCTCACCGTCCTCTTCGTGCTCGTCACCGCCGTCTCAGCCGTCGCCGCCTACGGTATCGTGCGCCCCATCCTGGAGACCTCCCTGAGCCGGGCGAGCGACGCGACGTTCCGGCAGGTCGCCGAGCAGTGGGACGCTCAGATAAGGCGTGACGACAACCCGAGCACCCAAGACATGGAGGACTTCGCGGAGACCAGGAACCTGCAGTGGGGGATCGTCCGGGTGGACGAGGAACGCGGCGTCTTGAGGCTCCGAGGCGACACGGATCTGGAACTGCTCTATGGGGTGGTAGAGAATTCCGTAGAGGCGCGGGAACCGAAGTGGAACACCGTATCGGTCCAGAATGGCCCGTACGCGGGCCAGCGGCAGGCCACATACGCCGTTCCGATCAGGGACGTAAGGGACGCCGAGGGGCGCGAGGTAGAGAACACCGCGATAGTCTTCAACAGGTTCTACACCGAGGGCGACATCGAGAATGCCGAGAAGGTGTTGAACAGGATAGAAGGACTGGCCCTGCTCGCCGGTGGCCTGGCGCTTCTTATCGCGGGCTTCGCGGGGTACTTCGCGGCAGTCTTGATCTCGCGCCGGGTGGACCGCCTGAACGTCGCCGCAGAGAGCCTGGCCGCCGGCAACTTCGACGAGCGCATAAACACCCACGTTGGGGACGAGCTCGGCTCTCTGGCCTCCTCGTTCAACGCAATGGCCGCCTCCATGAAGGACGCCTTCGGGCAGATCGAGCAGGAAAAGGAGCGCGGCAACGCTATCCTCGACGGCATGACGGACGCGGTCGTCGGCGTGAATAGGGACCTAGAGCTCGTCTTCCGAAACCCCCGCGCCAAAGAGCTGCTCGAATCAACCCCGCACGAGTTCCACGTCCGCCTGCAGGAGGTTCTCGCCAAGACCCGCTACTCCGGCCCGGTCACCGAACCCGAAGCAGAGGCCGGGGACCGCGTCATCGAGGTGCGGGCCGCCCCCCTCGAGGACGGCGCCCTCGCCATCCTGCGGGACGTTACCGCGGAGCGTCGGGTGCAGCGTGCCAAGGCCGACTTTATCGCCAACGCCTCGCACGAGCTCAAGACCCCGATCTTCGCCCTCTCGGGTTGGCTCGAGATGATGGAGGACGTGGAGGACCCGGAGCTTCGGGCAGAGTTCTTGAACGATATGCGGGCCCAGACCGAACGTCTCAAAGGCCTCGCCCAGACGCTGCTGGACCTCTCGCGGCTTGACGCAAACGCCACTGTCTTCCGCTCCGAGGAGGTCGACCTCGAAGACCTCCTCCACTCGCTGCGCCGCGACTTCGGCTTTACGGGCCGTCCGATCAACATCAGAACCGAAGAGAACGTCCCACCCGTCGAGGCGGACCCGAACCAGCTCCACCGGGCGCTCACGATCCTCGTGGACAACGCTATCAAGTACTCCGAAGACGGGTCCCCCGTGGACCTAGAGCTCTCCAGAGAGAACGGGCACGCCGTAATCAGCGTCGCCGACCGCGGGTGCGGCATCCCGGAGGGCGAGATCCCGCACATCTTCGACCGCTTCTACCGCGTCCAAGGCTCCTCCCGGGCCGACGGCACGGGCCTCGGTCTGGCCCTCGCCCACGAGATCACAGACCACCTCGGCGGCAGGATCAGGGTAGAGAGCCAACCCGAAGCGGGCAGCACCTTCTCCGTCCTCCTGCCCATGACCGAAACCGCCCGAAGCCCGAACGAACCCCAACCCCTCGACGTTTCTTAGCTTAAACCTGAGGTAGAGCTTACGCTACGGCTGATGGGAGGGTAGAATAAGGAGGGGCGGCGCCAAGCTCGTAGATTCTCCCCCCTCCCTACGGGCCGCGCCGCCTCTCTTTTCAAGGTTCTAGGCCTCAGTTGGTTCTGGTGGGCCTGGTGGGCCCTCTCTGGAACGGTTTGGAAGGGCTTCGTGTTCCCTGAAGACTGATGCCTTCAGAATATAGAGGGTATGCCGAACAGTTGGAGGAGCGGGCGTATAGGGGCCAGCAAGAAGCCGAAGATCGAGAATCTGGGGATAACGATCGTCACCAGGATCAGGCCGAACAGAATCATCGGCCCGTACTGGTTCATGAAGTCCACGAAACCGTTCAGGGCACGTGGGAGGAAAGGGAAGAGGATCTTCGAGCCGTCGAGAGGGGGGATGGGGATGAGGTTGAAGACGAAGAGCAGGGCGTTGGTGAAGGCCGTCATCGCCACGACGATAGCCAGGTAGCCGCCCTGAAAGGCGGGTATCAGGAACAGGACGCCGCAGACGGCCACGATCAGCAGGTTCGAGATGGGGCCGGCGAGTGCCACGGCCACGGGTCCGAAGATGCCGCCGCGCAGCTTGGAAGGCATCACCGGGGTCGGCTTACCCCACCCGAAGCCGGCCATGAGCAGCATCAGGCTACCGAGCACGTCCAGGTGGGAGGCGGGGTTTAGCGTCACCCGGCCGTCGCGGTAGGCGGTGTCGTCGCCGAGCCAGTACGCGGAGGTCGCGTGGGCGGCCTCGTGGACGGTTATGCCGATCACGAGCCCGAGAAGGAACGCGACGGCTGTGGGCGGGTCGTCCTGGAAGAAGTATAGGAACATGGGGTTTTATGATACACGCCCGGCGCCCGCCGGGGTTCGGCTAACCTACCCTGGAGACGGTGACGGTGACGTGGTTGCCGGAGTCCGCGGTGTAGGTTGAGAGTTGAGGGTCGAGGACCTTCGCGGAGTCGGCCACGGCGCCGAGGCGCGTCATGCCGGCCACGACGCGGTCGTTGACGCCGGCGCCGCCGTCGCTCTGCACGAGGGCGACGTTGACCCGGACGTCGGGGTTGGCGTCGGGCTTTATCTCAACGATGTTTGCGCCCTCCACCGTCGGGTCTGGGCGGATGGAGGTGACGGAGCCCGTCACCGGGGCGTAGGCCGTCGAGCCGGACCCGGCGCCGACGTCCAGGGCGCCCGTCCCGGGGCCGTCCCTACCCGCGTCGTCCATGATGTTGTAGTTGATGTCCTCCGGCGTCTCCCCGTTTGAGACGAGGCCGAGAAGCGCGTTCTTGGAGCGGTTCTCACCCCGCGGGGCCATCGCGACCAGGCTCCCGCCCTCAGGGTGGTAGCCGAGGCCGGTCAGGTTCGCCGGGCGTACGGGGGTCGAGATGCCGACGCCGGCGGCCTCGGCCAGGACCGTGTCGGGCCCCGCGTTGTTCGGGTCTATGGGGACCGCCCGTTCTGTGGCGCCGGAGGCCTGCGTCTGCACGAGTACGGCGAAGACCAGCGCCAGCGCACCGAGTATCAGGAGTGAGATCGCCATGAGCTGCCGCCGCCGGTAGACGCCCGCGTCGTGCTCGGTCTTCCTGGCCTCGCGCAGCTCGGTGAGGCGCCCGACGGCGCTCCGGCCCGACTGGGACCGTCTCTGTGCCAGCCGCGGGCCGCCGCGTCCCGAACGAGGCACGGGCCGACGCCGTTCCTCGACACGCTGGGCCTCTTGAGCTTTTTCCCCTCTCATACTGGGTGGGGATTATACAGAGAGGCAC
>JACDFX010000503.1 GCA_013815575.1 Rubrobacter sp. | reverse complement strand
CCTCCCGGTCGGCGAGCAGCTCACGCGATTCGGGCGTCTATTGCTGCTCAACCCGCACAACGGGGAGATACTGCGCCGGGCCGCTGGCCTGGATCTCCCGGGATGGTACCTGACGGCCGGATGCCTCTTTCAGACCGTGTGGAACGTGCTTTCGGGACGGGAACCAGCTGCCGGCATAAAGGACTACGACCTCTTCTACTTCGATGACACGGACCTCTCCTGGGACGCCGAAGACCTGATGATCCAACGCGCGGCCGAGGTTTTCGCGGACATCGGCGTCGGGGTGGAGGTGCGAAACGAGGCCAGGGTGCATCTCTGGTACGAGCACAAGTTCGGGGTGCCGTGCGCGCCCCACAGGTCGTCGGAAGCCGCCATCGACTCCTTCGCCGCGACAACGTGCTGCTACGGGGCACGACTCGTCGGCGAGAGGCTGGAGGTGTACGCGCCGCACGGGTTTGGAGACCTCTTCGGCTTCGTGCTCAGGCCGAACCCCGTGCTGGCCCCCAAGGAAGTCTACGAGAGCAAGGCCAGAAGATGGTCCGCGGAGTGGCCGAGATTGACCGTCCTGCCCTGGCCGGCGTGAGAGGCGTGCCCATGAACGACAAAGCAGACCGGACGCCCTCTCATCCGGACCGTACACGACGCGCCCGGGAGTTCTGAGCGTGCTCTACGAAGGGTTCGTCGGACGCTCCTCGGAGTCGGTATGGAACATCGTCGAACGGGACGCCGTGCGCCTCTTCGCCGAGGCCATCGCCGACCCGAGCCCGCTCTACCGGGACGAGGAAGCCGCGGGCAGGAGTCGCTACGGAAGACTCCTCGCTCCGCCTACCTTCCCGAGGACCTTCGACTACGGGAGGGTGGAGGGGCTTCAGTTGCCTCCGGCCGGCCTGATCCACGGCGAGTTCCGCATCTCCTACAGACGCCCGCTTCTCGTCGGCGACGAGCTTCTCTGCCACCTGACGCTCAAGGACTCCTACGACAAACGGGGCCGCCGCGGCCTGCTCGGTTTCCTCCTCTTCGAGCGGACGGGAGAGGATCAGGAAGGGAACCTAGTCTTTACCACCAACGATACCGTGGTCGTCACGGAGGCCGTCCGGGCGGGGATCGAGTGATGGTTGCTCCGCCGGACTGGAAGGTGGGCGACGGGCTGGAAGAGCGGACGCCGCCACCCATAAACCGCGACCAGCTCCGGAAGTACGCGGAGGCCTCCGGGGACCCCAACCCCATCCACCTCTCTGACGAGGCCGCCGAAACGGCTGGCCTCCCCGGCGTTATCGCCCACGGGATGCTCACGGTCGCCACGATGGGCCTCCTGCTCTCGCCCTACCTCGAACACGGCCACGTCAAGACCTTCCGAAGTCGCTTCTCGGGGATGGTCTTTCTCGGGGACAGGCTGCGGGTGGGCGGCCGGGTCACGGGCGTAGATCAGACAGCAGAAGGACGCCTCTACACCTTCGAAGTCTACGCCCGGAGGGACGGAGACACCGTCGCCTCCGGCGGGATCGAATTCCTCGTTCCTCACGGGGCCGACGGCCTCCAACCGTAGGGGCGCAGCGGCCCCGCCCGTGCTGTAGATTGGGGTGAGATGTCGGGCTCCACGCAGGGATGGGGGATCACATGGAAAACACGGAAGTTCCGCGCGACAACGAGCAACTGACCCGCCTGGCGAAGTATTTCGACGAGGCGGTTACTTTCTCCAGGCACATAAAGTCCAGGGTGGAGAAGGTCGAGCCAGGCAAGGCCGTCTGCCGCATAGACGTGGAGGACATCCACCTCAACGGCAACGGCACGCTCCACGGCGGCGTCTACACTTCCCTCATAGACAACGCGATGGGACTGTCTGCCGCCGCGCTCTTGGGCCTGAGGATCGCGACCATCGCGCTCGACGTCCACTTTCTCGGGGCGGTAAGGGAGGGCTCAATCCGCTGCGCCGCCGAGGTCGTCCACCGCACCCGCCGAATCGCCACCGTCGAGGCGAAAGTCTACGACGCCGAAGACAACCTCGTCGCCATGGGCACCGGCACCTTCCGCATCTTCGAGAAGAGCGGAGATCCGATCGTGTAGGAGGGATCGTCGGAGGCGCGGATCGTTTCGGGCGCGGGGCGCGTTTGGCCTTTATCATTCCCGGATAGATAGGAGAGAGGGAGATATGGGTCTGCGGTCGACCACTTAGGAGGACGTATGTTCGGCACGGGGAAGCCGTGGCTACAGGTCTACGAGGGGCACGTCGAGGCGGAGACGGAGATCTCTGACGGCTCCCTCTACGACCTGTTGAGGAGGGCCGCGGAGAGGCACAGGGGCAAGACGGCGCTCACGTTCTACGGGACGACCTTCGAGTTC
>JACDFX010000502.1 GCA_013815575.1 Rubrobacter sp. | reverse complement strand
CGCTCATAGCGCTGCCCATCGTAGTTTTGCAGATATTTCTCGCCCGCAGGGAGAACCTCCGGCGGGTGAACGCCTGGATCCTTGAGAACGGCATGACCCCTTCGCTCACGGAGGAGGATCTGGACGAAGAGCAGCGGGAGCGTCCCCTGCCGGCGGCGTGGCGGGCGGTTCGGCTGGCGCTCGCCGAGCGCAACGTGAGGCTGTCGGTGATCGCCAACTTCCTCTTCCTGTGGGCCGAGGCCGGCGTGGTCGCCTTCCTGACGGTCCAGCTCACGCGCGAGGCGGGCCTCTCGCTGGCGGCGGCGGTGACCATCTCGGGGGCGTCGGGGATAACGGGTTGGATCGGCCAGATCTTCTGGGGAACCGTCTCGGATTATAGGGGGCGCAAGTTCTCTTTAAGTATCCTGGCCGTCGGCTGGGCCGTCACCGTGCTGTCCATGATCTTTATCAGCAGCGGCACCCTGGGTTGGATCATCTTGATCGGCTGGGGCGTCTTCCGCAACTCGCCCTTCCCCGTGATGTACGCCTCCATCATAGACGCGGTCCCGGAAGGCGCCTCCTCGGGCCTGGGGCTCATGATAGGTATTGGCCTCGGCCTCTCGGGCCTCGTGGCCGCCCCCGTGGCGGGGCTCCTCATCCAGAACTTCGGCTTTACCGTTCACTACGTCTTTATCGCCGCCATCTGCCTCCTCGCGCTCATCCCCATCTCCATGATCCGGGAGACCGCGACCCTGGCCCAGGAGTAGGATGCCCTCGCCCTTCGACGGTCACGACTGGATCGACCTCTCCCACACCCTGGAGGAGGGCATCCCCGCCTGGCCGACCCACGCCCGCTTCTCGAGCACCCTCTACGAGTCCCAAGAGTTGGGTGACGTGGCGACCCACCACGGCCTCACTATCAGCGAGCACACGGGCACCCACATGGACGCCCCGCTCCACTTCGTCCCCGAGGGACCGGCCCACTACGGCACGGACGAGATCCCGCTAGAACGCCTCGCTGGCCGCGCCGCCACGATAGAAGCCACGGACCTCGGATCGGACGACCTGCTCACCGTGGACCACATCGCGTCGTGGGAGCGGGAACACGGGCCTATCGAGCGGGGAGATCGGGTCCTCGTCCGTTACGGATGGGACTCACGCTGGACGACCGGGCTGGAGGGGAGACGCTTCCTGGAGGACTGGCCCGGTCTCTCGGGCGAGGCCGCGGAGTACCTGGTCGGAAAGGGCACAGCACTCGTCGGGTGCGACACGCTGGCGGTGGACGCCGCCGGCTCACCCGAGAACCCGGCGCACCACGCGCTTCTCGGCAACGAAGTCTACGTCGTGGAGAACCTGAAGAACCTCGACCGGCTGCCGCCGTTTAGCCTGTTTCTGGCCTTGCCGCTGAAGATAAGGGGCGGGTCAGGCTCGCCGGTACGGGCCGTGGCGCTGGTACCCCGGTAACCCTGCGGTTAGTTTTCGGCCCACCGGCGCACCGTGTCGTGGTGGGACGACCATGACTCCCACACCGACCGCGCCCACTCCCGTACGCGTGCGACGTGCTCGGGCATGTTTTTTGCGTCTCGCACGTCGAGGACCGTGACCCCGCCGGGCGAGGCGGGCGGATCGAGCCAGGGGAAATCTCTGGAGCGGGCGGAGATGCGTAGCATCGCCCCGTTGGCCTTTTCGTGGGGCAGGCCTCGCTCGAGTTGGAGGTGAAGCCGGATCAGATGCACCGCCACGGACCTGATGGACTGGGGGGACGAAACCCCGGGGTGTTGGGCCGCGTAGGCATCCACGGTAAGCCGGTGGACGGGCGCGTAGCGGGCGTAGTCGCCGTACTCCCGCGCGAGCACCTCCCCATAAACCGCCCAGCATCCCGGCGACGCCCCGAAATATCTGTGCGCCGGCCCACCGACGTCGGGAAAGAGCGCCCCGCAGCCGGCGCACGGTCGTTCTTCTGGACCCACGTTCGTCCCTTCTTTTATAACGCTGAATCGCTCTGGACACCTGAACGATATGCCCGTCAGGATACTACGGGCCCCACAAAGCCCGGAAGACCGAACGGCCAGCGTGGATCTCCCCCCGGAGCTCGCCGCGAGGGACGATATCCAAGTAGAATGGCCTTTTGAGAGGCTCACTAGGGGAAGGTGGGATGATGAAGGGAATCGTCTGGCACGGGCCGGAGCAGATGTCCGTGGAGGAGGTGTCCGCGCCCGAAGTGGGGCCGGGAACGGTGGTGGTCCGCCCGACCGCGACCGGTATCTGCGGCTCGGAGATCGAAGGCTACCTCGGCAGGATGGGCAACCGCACCCCGCCCCTCGTCATGGGCCACGAGTTCGCCGGAACCGTAACGGAGATCGGCGA
>JACDFX010000501.1 GCA_013815575.1 Rubrobacter sp. | reverse complement strand
CTGTCGGTAAGAGGGGCGCGACGACCCTCGCTATTCAACGGTCTCTGAGTGGAGCTGGACCATGGGGCAGTCGGTCTGTCGCGCCCTCACAGCCGATTCTACGGCCAGCACAACATACAAGGGGCAGTATGGGGGGCCGAGGCACCGAAGCGTCGGCCCCCTTCGCTGGGTGAAGCTTTCGGTCGGCTGACGCACCTTCGTACCCCCAAGCTCAGCCGTCCGCCCAACGGGACATCTCCTCAGTTCTCCACCAATGAGCCCTTGGACTTGACTCCGGGTTTCTTCCTCCAGCCGAACTTGTACACGCCCCCGTCACCGCGGACGTAGTGGTGGCGGACCACCTGCAGCCCCGCGCCCCCGTAGGGCGAACCGTCACGGAGGTAACTGGGGTAGCGGTAGAAGGCTTGGTGCAGATGCACCGGGCCCACAGTAATGCTCCCACCGCCCGAGTCTCCGGCGTAGCCGATCACGCTCCTGTTGGTGACGCGGTCGCCCCTGTTCAGGCCTCGCCTGAGCCCGCTCAGGTGCCCAGAGAGGCTCACGTACTTGCCGTTGGAGGCCTTTATTACGACGAAGATGCCGTAGTCCTTATGGGTCTTGCTGCGCCCGGCGAATTTGACGGTGCCGCTCTCGACGGGCGAGAACAGGTAGTCCCCGCGCTGCAGCCGGTAGTCGACGGCGAACTTGTCGTTGGTGTAGTAATTCGAGGTGCACCGACCGTAACCGAGGCTGCCATGCGTGTACTCGTTCCAGTAGTTCGGGCGGCCGACGAGGGCCATACCCTTGGGGATGCCGTCGCCTGAACGGCGGTTGGCGTACCTGCCGTGCTGGGTCTGCACGTAGAAGCCGTCGTTCGCCCGCCAGCAGCCCTCCGAGAGCTTGGTCTCCCCGCTCCCCGAGCGTGTCGCAGGCTCGAGGTCCGCCCTCGCGGCATCCGGCGCCTCCTCCGTAGGCTCGGTGAACGCCTCGCGCGCCGCGAGCTCGCCTTCCTCTACCTCCAGGTCGGCCGGCGCGTAGAGGGCCTTCGGGGAGTTGGCGGACGGCAGTCCCAGCGAGGAAACAGACCGCGTGGGGGGCTCGAAGCGCAGCGCCGAGAGCAGATCTTTGCCCTCGGCGCCCAGTTCGTCGCCGTACACGTCGATCAGGTACACCCGGCCGTTGACGGGCACGTAGACCTCCGTGGAGGGGGTGCTGCCGGGGATGGGTCCTACCGCCACGCCCTCGTGGCCCTCCTCCGCCACCCAGACCTCCTCGCGGGCCAGCGGCAGGTCGGGGTAGGCCGCGATCTTATCGTTGACCGTCTGCTCGACCTGGTCTGGCCGCAGGCCATAGGCCAGCGCGACGCGTACCGCCGGTACCGCGCCGTGGTCGTGGGCGGCATCCGTGGCGGGCCGCCAAAGGGAGAAGCCGTAGGTGCCCTCGAACGTGTAAGGCTCGCGCTCTACGCGCCACCCGGCGGGATGGGCTATCGAGGCTCCGACCGCTTCGCCGCCTGCCGTCCTCTCGACAGGCGGGAAGCCGGAAGCCTGCTGGGCCTCCCCCGCGGAGGATCCGAGCGCGACGATGCTAAATAAAAGTGCGGAGAAGCCGGCGACTACCGTGTACTTCATGCTTCGTTCCTTTCGGCGACCCGGCCGCCTCTCCCTTCTGGCGAGAGGCCCGTAGGCTTTGCGTCCCCGCCTCGCGGCGGGTTTGCCTTTGTCGTGGATATCCTCAGTATAGAGCGAAAACCACGAGTGTGCCGCCCCCCCCCTAGACCGCACACGCAAACTTCGGGGAATGATCCTTCCACGCACTCGGGTGAATAGCCTCGGCCGACGACCTAGTGGCAGCTGTCGGTGCCCGAGGCGGTGAAGTTCTTGCCCGGTATGGGGAGCTACCGAAGGGGCGCGGCGGGGAAGCCCCCCGTTACGTTACTCCCCGGCCCGGGTAAGAGGCCCCAACGACCGGCAGGCGATCCACCAAGGGAGGACGCGCACGTGGGCAGGAGCGGCGGAGGCGGACGGCGGGACCCCGAAGGCCCCGGCGGGGGCCGTCGAGGGGAAGGGCACGGGGCGGAAAGGCGCGAGGAGCGCGGCGGGGGGCGCCCCGGCGGGGGGCGGGTGGACGAGCGCCTGGACCGGATGGACGAGCGCCTGGACCGGATGGACGACCGCCTGGACAAGATGGAGGAGCGCCTGGAGCGGATGGCGGAACGCCTGGAGCGGCGCTAAGGACGGATACGCGGGCCCCCCTCCATCCGGGCTCCCGCGTATCCGTCCGGTGCCATAGCATCAAGCATTCGCCCGGATGCTTGGGGGCAGCCGGGGGCAGCCGGGGGCCGCCACGCCCCGGTTTTCTTGGGACT
>JACDFX010000500.1 GCA_013815575.1 Rubrobacter sp. | reverse complement strand
AGTGGACGCGCGGCAAGGCCATAGACACGTTTTGCCCGCTCGGCCCATACCTCGTCACCCGCGACGAGGTGCCTGACCCGCAGAGCCTCTCGATCCGCTGCACCCTCAACGGCGAGGTCGTCCAGGATGGGAAGACGGACAAGATGATCTTCCCCGTTTCAGAGCTGGTAGCCTTCCTCTCTACCGGCATGACCCTGGAACCGGGCGACGTCATCATCACCGGCACGCCCCCCGGCGTCGGCATGGCCCGCGACCCGCAACTCTGGATGAAGCAGGGGGATAGAGTTACGGTAGAGGTAGAGGGTCTGGGCGCCCTCACCAACCCCGTCCAGGCGGAGTAAGGGGCCGGCGGCGTGGACCTGCTGGCCGGCCTTGCGGGCGTTCTGCCGGTGGACCGTATCGTCTCCGACGCGGACGAGCTGGAGCGCCACGGAGGGGGCATCTTCACCTACCACGCCCCGCGCCCGCCGGACGCCGTGGTCTGCCCGGAGAGCCGCGATGAGGTGGCGGAGGTGCTGCGCTTCGCCAACGAGCGGGGCGTGCCCGTCGTGCCGTTTGGGGAGGGGAGCAGCCTCGAGGCGCACACCATCCCCGTACATGGCGGCATCAGCCTGGATCTGGGCCGGATGAACGAGATCGTGGAGGTCCGGCCGGACGATTTCGTCGCGCGGGTGCAGCCGGGCGTCACACACGAACGCCTGAACGCGGAGTTGAGGGAACACGGTCTCTTCTTCTCGGTCGACCCCGGGTGGGACGCCTCCCTCGGCGGCATGGCCGGGACGAACGCCAGTGGGACCAACGCGGTGCGCTACGGCGTGATGCGGGATCAGGTCCTGGACCTCGAGGTCGTGCTGGCGGACGGGACGGTGATGCGGACGGGTGGGATGGCGATGAAGTCCTCGGCCGGCTACCACCTGACCGGTCTCTTCGTCGGCTCGGAGGGCACTCTAGGCGTCTTCACGGAGTTGACGCTCCGGCTCTACCCGGTGCCTGAGAAGGTCCTCGCGGCGCGGGCCGTCTTTCCGGGGATAGAGGAGGCGGGGAGGGCCGCGGTCGCCATGATCCGGTCCGGGATGCAGGTAGGCCGCGTCGAGCTGGTGGACGCCCGCACCATAGAGGCCGTGAACGCCTACAAGAGCACGGAATACATGGTCGCACCGACCCTGTTTCTGGAGTTCGGCGGCTCCGAGGCCGGCGTCCAGAGCGACGTCGCGACGGCCCGCGCCATCTCCTCGGCGGAAGGTTGCGTTGGCCTCGAGGTCGAGGCCGACGAGGCGGCGCGCGAGAGGCTGTGGGAGGCCCGCCACGAGGCCGGGCTCGCCATAACGAAGCTCAACCCGGACAAAAAGCCGATGACCACCGACGTGTGCGTCCCGATAGGCGACCTGCCCGACGCCCTGGGGCACGCCCGCGAGACCATCGCGGAGCACGGCTTTGACGGCGCGATCCTGGGCCACGTCGGCGATGGCAACTACCACGCCGTCTTTCCGGTAGATACAGAAGACCCCGACGAGATGCGAAAGGCTGAAGAGGTCAACGAACAGATAGTGCGTTACGCGCTCGAGCGCGGCGGGACCTGCACCGGGGAGCACGGCGTCGGTTCCGGCAAGATGGGGCACCTGGAGGAGGAGCACGGCGATACGTTGCCTTTCATGCGCGGGATAAAGCGCCTCGCCGACCCCAACGGCGTCATGAACCCGGGCAAGATCTTCGCGGAGGAAGCGTGGCCGGCGTCCGGTTAGCCGGACGGGAGCCCGGAGACTCCCTCCCCGGCCCGGACAGGCAGTCCTACCGGCCGGTCAGGGCCATCGGGCTGCTGCTCGTTCTGGAAGTGGCCTGCATCGTGGCTCTCGGGGCCTACGAGTTCTCGCGGGTGGACTGGCGGCAGGTGGTGTCCGCGTGGGTGGTGCCGTCGCGGGAGGTGGTCGAGGTGGGGGCGCTGATCCTGTTCGCCCCGGCGGTCGTTCTGACGCTGCTCGCGGCTTTGGGCTTCCTGTTGTTGCGGCGGCGGGGCTGGCTGCTGGCGGCGATCTCGCAGGGGGCGGTCGTGGGGGTGTGCCTGTGGCTCTACGCCGAGTACCGGCCGGTTTACGTGTACCCGATCATGGCCTACGCGGTCCTGATGATCCTGTACCTCAACGTCCACGACGTGCGCGCGGTCTTCTACCCCGGCAACCGTAAGGGAGGCCCGCGGGGCCCGCGGAGAGTGGCTTGAGCGCGGCCCACACCGACGAGGCCCTGCTGCGGCGCTTCGAGCCCGTGCTGCGCTGCACGAAGGGGGACAGGTTCTTCCCTATGGACGTCGAGCCGTACGTTCACGCCTGCAGCCTGTGGGTCCAGCGGCTTGGGG
>JACDFX010000105.1 GCA_013815575.1 Rubrobacter sp. | reverse complement strand
ACCCGGAAGCGTTTCACCGGAAGGCCCACGGTGAGCCCGAAGGGAAGCCCGGAGCCTTCCCATCGAAGGGAGAACTGCGCTCGCGCCTGAAGAAGGAGCTTCGCGTCATAGCCGCTCACCGCTTCTCAGGGTACTTCCTGGTAGCGCGCGAGGCGGTTCAGATCGCCCGCTCACTGGGCGCCCCGGTGACCGGACGTGGCTCGGCGGCCAACTCCCTCGTCGCCCGCTGCCTCGGGCTCACCACGCCCTGCCCATTCGCCCACCGCCTCCTCTTCGAGCGCTTCCTGCATGAAGGCCGTAAAGACCCGCCGGACATAGACCTCGACTTCTGCTCCGAGCGGCGCGATAGAGTGCGCGACGAGCTGATGCGCCGCCACCGGGAGGCTGGGGCCGCCGTGGCCGCCACGGCGAACACGCTCTCGCTGCGGGGCGCCGTCCGCGTCGCTGCACGCGCGCTCGGGTACTCGCCCACGGAGACCGATGCGCTAGCCAGGAACGTCCCCCGGCGCATCAGGGACCGGGACCGCCTACTGAACAAAGACTCCGACTGGGACGCGGCTCTCTCTTCGCCGGCGATGCGCGGCCACCCGCTCCAGGACCGCCGCGGGCATGCCCTCCTGCTGGAACTGGCCCAGGAGTTGGATGGGAAGCTCCACCAGCCAGGCACCCACCTCGGCGGGCTCGTGCTTGGGGCCGGGGGGCTGCATCTCTCTGAGATCGTGCCTTTAGAGCCTTCCGGCAAGGAGGGTCTCATCAGGTGCCAGTACGACAAGAACGATCTGGAGCTCGTCGGCTTGCCCAAATTAGACTTGCTCGGCCTGAAGACCCACACAGCGCTGGACAAGGCCGCCCGCATGGTCTCGAAGAGGTTGGGCCGTGAGGTCGAGCCCCTCGGCTTGCCGCCCGACGACAAAGCCACCTACCGCCTTATAAGGAGCGGGGAGACCGCCGGGCTCTTCCAGCTCGAATCGCCGGGGCAGATGGCGCTGCAGAGGCGTCTCGGGGCGAGGAGGATGCCGCACATAGTAGCCGGGATCTCCCTCTTCAGGCCCGGCCCCCTGGAGGCTGACCTCGTCACGTCCTACGTCGCCAGGAAGAGCGGCCAGGAGCCCGTCTCCTACCCGCTCACGCAGATCGAGGAGATCCTGAGGGAGACCTATGGGGTTCTTATCTACCAGGAGCAAGTCCTCGAGATCGCCAACCGGGTCGCCGGCTTCACGCTGGCCGAGGGCGACGGACTGAGGAGGGCGATGACCAGCTACGGGCAAAGCTCCGGGCGCGAGCGGATGGCCGAGGTCAGGGGCGAGTTCGTCCGGCGCGCCACCGCCCGCGGCGTCCCCCAAGCCGCCGCATCGGAAGTATTCTCGTGGATGGAGGGCTTCGGACGCTACGGCTTCAGCGCGGCGCACGCCGCCTCCTTCGCCGAGATCTCCTACGCCAGCGCCTACATGATGGCCCACTGGCCCGCCGAGACCCTGGCGGGCATCCTGAACTCCCAGCCCATGGGCTTCTACTCGCCGAGGCTCCTGCTCAACGAGGCGCGGCGCAAGGGCATAGGGGTACTGCCGCCCGATCTGCGCCGCTCCGGGGATGGCTTCACCGTCGAAGACGACGGCCGCGCCTTGCGGCCCGGTCTGTCGTATTGCCGGGGTCTATCGAAGGCGGCGGTCTCCTCCATCCTCTCCGAGCGGGAGAAGAGGCCGTTCGCGAGCGTGGCTGACTTCTACAGGAGAACGCCCACGGACTGTGGCGCGCTGGAGAACCTGATCAGGGCCGGGTTCCTGGACCGCCTGGGCTACCGACCGAATCCACGCAGCCTCGCCGGCGGCGAGCGTGGCGAGGCCGCGGGCGAGGCTCGGGCGGCGCGGCTCCACGAGATTCGCGGCCTGCCACAGAAGCGCCAAAGGGGCTGGGAGGCCCAGCGCGAGTTGCCTCTACCCCATTCCGCGCATCCCGCGAGTTGGTGGGAGTCGCGCGAGGGCAGGGGCTACGGGGTGGCTACCCTCGCGCCTCACGTGACGGACCTCGAGCGTTGGGAGTACAGTGTCCTCGGCCTGGACCTGCGCCGGCACCCTCTCGCCGCCCACCGCGAGGCCCTGGAAGCACTGGGCGTCACGGCTGGACGGGAACTGCGGAGCCTGCCGCACGGGACGCGCGCCCAGGCCGCTGGGGTCCTGGAGTCTCTGCAGGCGCCACCGACTAGATCAGGCGCCCTGGTGCATTTCCTGCTCACCGAGGACGAGTCAGGCCTCCTGCAGAGCACGATATTCGAGCAGTGCTACCATCGCCACGGGCACGTTCTTTACGAGACAGGTGCGTACCTGCTGCAAGGATGGGTCGAGCAGGACGTGCAACGTGGCTTCTCGTTCGTGGTGGAGCGCGTCTCGGATCTGCGCGAGGCGTTGGCCGGCAGAGGAACCAGAGAGACCGCCGCATCCCCCACGCGCGGCGCGACCGCCGGTTACCTCGCGCGGGTTCGCAAGAGAGGCCGAAGAGCCGGCTGACGGCGCCCCGCCCAAGCCCGCCACGCGGCGGTAGGCTCCCACGGTCCTCGGAGGTCTGGAAGTTCGGGGACCGGTTGCGTGCGTCATCCTGGCCCGAGGCGCTTGCGCCGACGCACTCGTGCAGACGCGATCCCCTACCCGAAACGCCAAGGCGGCTCTCAGAAGAGCGTCTGCTCCCCAGACCGCTCGGCCAGCAGCCCGACGAGCCACGCGGGCGGCGCGGGGGCGGAGCGGTCCACCCACTCGTACGCCGCTTCGGTGCGGCTCGGCGGAACCACCACGTACCCGCCCTCGGCCCTCACGTCCAGTCCGGGACCGAGCAGGGAGGCGCTGTTCCTCACCTCTGCGGCTACCCCCCGCGACTCCGGACGCGAAGAGCGCGGGTAGCGGAAGTACAGGTGCAACCCCCCTCCACCGGTGCGGGCCCTCGCCGTCCTCGGGGCCTCCCCGCCCGCGCGCTCCAGCTCCTTCAGGCTCTCGATCCCGCCGTCTTCGGGGTCAACGTCGAGGACCAGCAGGCCGCTCCTCTTCCCCGTCGGGATGCCCACGTTGGCGTTCGGCCACCTCCCCCACCACGTCCTCACTACCCCCTCCTCCCGAGTGGCGTCGAGGTGGCCGCTGGCGGTGAGCGGGGTCTTCCCCAGCGTCCTGCAGGGGAAGACCGGTACCCCGCGCCGCGCGTAAGAGAGCGCCGCTCGCAAGAGATCCGGCTTACCAGCCCCGCTCCGCCCTTCCGGTCGCATGGCGCCATGATACCCGCGTCGAGCCTCGCGGATGACCGCTTCACGATCGTGACGTTCCCATAGCGTGGCGCTGAATAGACGCTGGCGACCCCGCGGGGTCAACCACTCTCACCGGAATCGTCGGCGAAGAACCGCGCCACGTCAGCGAGGGAGCCTGTCCTCCTCGCCGGTGGCAGGCTCCCAAGCACCGCCTTGCCCCAACCCTTGCTCGCAACCCTCGGGTCAAGCACCGCCACCACGCCCCTGTCCGTAGCCCGGCGCATGAGCCTCCCAGCCCCCTGCCTCACCGCCACCTGCGCCTTTGGCAGGAACACCTCCCGGAAGGCCCTCTCCCCCGCCTTCTCCCGCAGCTTCGCGGCCACGGGATCGTCCGGTGGCGCGAACGGCACGCGGTCCATCACGACCAGGCTGACCGCATCGCCGGGCACGTCCACGCCCTCCCAGAAGGTGCGCGTCCCGACGAGGATCGCCCCTTCGCTCTCCTTGAGCCACCGGACCAGCCGCCCCGGCGAGTCGTCGCCCTGGTAGCGTACAGGGTATGAGGGCCGAAACTGCTCCCTGAAGGCGGCGAGCGCCCGGTTCGTGGAGAGCAGGACGAGCGCCCGGCCACTGGAGAGCTTCACCAACTCCTCGGATCGCCTGGCGCAGGAGGCGGCGAAGAGGTCAGGGGAGGCCAGAGTGGGCGCCGCTATCTCCTCCTCGACGTACACGAGGCACCGCTTCTCGTAGTCGAAGACCTCGTCCCCGGCGAACTCGTCCACTCTATTGCTAACACTGCTCTCATCCAGGCCGAGCCTGCGGCGGACGTAGCCGAAGGAGCGCCGCGCTCCAGAGCCGGTCGCAAGTGTTGCGCTGGTCAGCACCACGCCGCCGCTCTCGAAGAGCGGCAGGACGTTCTCGCGGAAGACTTCGGCGGTCTCGACCAGCCAGCTCTTTAGCTCGGGATGATTCCTTCCTCCCGCGCGGCGGCTCCGTCCGGGGACCACGGCGTAGGCGTAGTCCTCGTCTGGTTTGGAGTAGAAGGAGACCAGGTCTTTTCTCAGGCGGCTCACCATTCCCTGTAGGGCGTTCACCTCCTCGCATGGGTCTGAGGCGAGCGTGCTTTTGACCGAGATCAGGGCGTCTACCAACGTGTTGTAGGAGCGGGGCGGGCTCTCGTGCAGCACGGACGCTCCGCTCCCGAGATCCTCGAAGAACAATTCGGCGGCCATCTCGGCCCTGTCGGCGCTCGCCGCGGCGGATTCGCAGCGCTTCCTGGACTGGCGCATGACGTAGCGGAGGCGGCCTTGGGAGACTCTGGCGCCGAAGGTTCCGGCCATGACCTCTTCGAGGCGGTGCGCTTCGTCTATGACGAGGTGCGCTCCTTCGGTGTCGAAGATCGCGCCTCCAGAGGCGGCGTTCGCGAGGAGCAGGGAGTGATTGACGACGATCAGGTCCGCCTCGCTCGCCCGATCCCTGTGAGCGTAGTAGAAACATCCCTCCCTGAACGTACACAGCTTAGGTGAGCAATCCTCCCCGTCAGAGGCGATCTCCACCCACGGCCCCACCGGCACCCGGAACGGCAGATCCTCCCTGTCCCCGGTCTCCGTCTCGGTGGCCCAGTGGTCCAGGCCGGAGAGAAGGTCCACGTCCAGGATCGTGCCGGCCCTCAAAGTATCCTGGTGTCGCCTCACGCACAGGAAGTTCGAGCGGCCCTTGAGGACGGCGTAGGTGATTCCCTCCTCCGGATATCCCATCAGCTCGGCGGCCGCCGCCTTCATTGGCGGGAGGTCCTCGGAGAGGAGCTGAGCCTGGAGCGCCAGGGTAGCCGTGGAGACAACGACCCGTCCTCCGGAGGAGGCGGCATCAAGGATCGCCGGGGCGAGGTAGGCAGCGGACTTGCCCGTGCCGGTCGGCGCGTCGGCCAGCAGCACGCCGCGCTCACGCAGCGTCTTCGCCACCGCCTGGGCGAACCCGAGTTGCTGGGGACGGTAGCCGTAGCAGCTCTTGCGGGACGCCAGAGGACCGGTATCGGCGAAGAGACCGGTGAGCCTGGAGGAGTCCGAGGGAGCAGGCTTCTTCTTGCGGGGCATCTAAGAGAGCGGCTTCCTACGACACGCAACACGGCGCACCGCACCAGGACCGGAAGAAGGAATAATACGCACCGCTAGATTATACGCGCGACCGAACCGTATTCAGTCCTGAACTCATGGGAGAGAGCATGGCCCCTTACCGCTCCCGCGCGTTCTCAGGGCGCTATCCCCCGAGCAGTCACCTTCCGGATGTTCTCTCCCTGGCGGCTCCGAGCGCCAGCTCCCCGAAGTTCGGAACCATGCGCGCCAGCTTCTCCAGCAACTCCTCGAGGGTCAGGGGCGGATTCTTCAGATGCGAAGCCCACTCCTCGAAGACCCCGAGCAAAAAGTCAGGGTCCCCTATCTCCCACTGGTAGCTGAGGAACTCGTCCGGCGTCTGCACATCCACGTCGTAGGGATCGCACGCCCCGGGCGGGAAGTCTCTCACGTTCGAGGTCACTATCACGTCCGCCCGGCCCAGAACCGCCGCGGCCAGGACGTGCCGGTCCTTGAGGTCATTCGTCATGCTCGGGATCAGGGTCTCGTGTCCGGTGACCATGGCGTCCGGGAAAGCCCTTTCCATGGTCCTCACGAGCCGCTCCATGCTCTCCTCGGGCAGAACGGGGTTGTTCTTGAGCACGTTGCGGGACATCTCGTCCAGGATCCGCCGGCTCCACCTCACCTGATAGACCTCCACCTCCGCCAACCGTAGGAGAGCATCTCGCAAGTAGGCGGGGTAAAGTACGTTCGCGTCGAGCAAGGCGACGAAAGCCAAGGGTCCGGGTCCCTAATCGTCGTAGAGTCCAAGCGCCTGGGACTCCGAAGCTAGCTCGTCGAGGGCGCTTCGCCGCTCGCGGTCTCGCCTGTCCTTGTAGACGAGCAGGTCGTCCAGACGCACCCGGCGGTGGCTGCCGACCTTGCGGAACGGGATATCGCCCCCCTCCAACAGCCCGACAAGAAACGGCCGCGAGACGTTCAACAACTCGGCGGCCTGCTGCGTAGTCAACTCGGCATGCACCGGCAGCACCCTGACCGCGTTGCCACGGGCCATCTCATGCACCACGCGCACCAGCACCTCGAAGACGGAGTGAGGAAGCTCTATCTCCTCCCCCGAAGGAGCGCGCAGCTTCGCCCTGCCAAGGCTCTTCGCCAGGGCGTCGTCCAGTTCGCGCACCAGCGGCGCGTCCTTGTCGG
>JACDFX010000104.1:384-6500 GCA_013815575.1 Rubrobacter sp. | reverse complement strand
GTTCCTCCTCGGCGTGGTTCAGAGTTGGGCGATAGCCTCGGAAGCCCTACGCGCCGCCGCCGGAGAAGCCGCCGACCGCGACCGCCGGCGCGAGAGCGTGCGCGAAGCGGTCGCGCGGCTCACGGCCACATCGGCGAGCTGAGTAGTCATCCTGCAGCCCGCCGGACGCACCGATTACGAGGTCGCCGTTCGGCGTCGAGCTGACGGCTCATCCCAATACGCCAACGACGTGAGGTCGCAGAGGATTGAGAGACAGTCCCGGCTCACCGTCGGAGGCCGAGGAGGTCTGTGACCTCGCGGAGATTGTCCCGACAGGGGTTCTTAAGGTTGGCGGGTCTCTCTGTGGCGGGTGCCGGGGTTTTGGGGATAGGGGGCGTGGGATATGCGCGCAGGGTTGAGCCGGGGTGGGTGGACGTAGAGCGTGTCGAGGTCGCGCTTGCGGGGCTGGCCCGGGCTTTCGACGGCTACAGGGTCGTCCAGATCAGCGACGTACATGCCGACGGTTGGATGACGCCGGAACGCCTCTCGGACGCCATTCGGCTCGTCGTTGGCGAACGGCCGGACCTCGTCGCCTTCACGGGGGATCTGGTTACCTCGGATGATTTCTCGGATGTTCTGGCGGCGGAGGTCGCCCGGCGGCTCGTCGGGCCGCTGCGGGGAGTGCGGGCCCGCGACGGGGCCGTGTCGGTGCTCGGCAACCACGATCACTGGGCGGACGCGGGACTGGTGCGGCGGGTGCTCGCGGACGGGGGATTCAGGGATATAGGTAACGGTCACTTCTCCGTGCGGCGTGGTGGAGGCGTGCTGCACTTCGCGGGGGTGGACGACGTGATGGAGGGGAGGGACCGGCTCGGGGTGGTGCTCGACGGGTTGCCCGGGGAGGGGCCGCCGTCCTGCTGGCGCACGAGCCGGATTTCGCGGACAGGAGCGCGGAGGGTGGGCGGTTCGGGGTGCAACTCTCCGGGCATTCCCACGGGGGGCAGGTGAAGTTGCCCGGGGTCGGGCCGCCCGTGTTGCCGCCGCTGGGGGAGAAGTATCCGGCCGGGAGGTACGCGGTTAGGGGAATGGTCCAGTATACGAATCGGGGGCTCGGGGTGATCCAACCGCGGCTCAGGTTCGGTTGCCGGCCGGAGATCACGACAGTCGTCTTGCGGACCGGAACGGGCTAGAAGGGTCCATTTTTCGGCCATTTGTCCGGGTGGCGCCGGTGTTAAATGGGTGCTAAGTTACCCGAAAGAGGGCATCCGGGATCGTCGATGCCGCGTAGATCAAAGTCAAGAGAGCTTTTCTGGAAGGGGAAGATCTTGCCAAGAATCAGAGGCATCGGGCCGATGAACCGTCGTGATTTCTTGAAGCTGGGCGGCGCCGGCCTCGCGGGCGCCACGCTGCTTGGGGTGGCCGGCTGCGGCGGCGGGGAGCAGGTCGGTGGCGGTGGGGGCGGGGGTGGCGGGGGTGGCACCTTCACCTACGGCCGCGGCGCTGACTCGATCACGCTCGACCCCGTCCACGCCACCGATGGCGAGTCGTTCGCCGTCACGCGCCAGGTCTTCGACGGCATACTGGAGTTCAAGCCGGGAACCATAGAGCCCGTGGCGTCGCTTGCAGTGGAGATACCTCAGCCCGAGCAGGGCGGACGCCGCTACACCATCGACCTGCGCGAGGGCGTGAAGTTCCACGACGGCTCGGACTTCAACGCCGAGGCGATCGTCTTCAACTTCGACCGCTGGCGCCTGGCCGACAATGAGTTCCACTCCGGCGGCGGCAACCAGGGCTCCGACTTTGCCTACTACAGCTCCCAGTTCGGCGGCTTCGACGGTGACTCGGTTGTAGAGAGCGTCGAGGCGGTGGACGAGTACACCGTACGCTTCGGCCTCAGGGAGCCGGTCGGGCCGTTCTTGCGGAACCTGGCGATGGGCGCGTTCGCCATCGCCTCGCCGACGGCCCTGGAGAAAGACGTGGAGGGGTTCTGGGAGAACCCTGTCGGGACCGGGCCTTTCAAGTTCGACTCCTGGGACAAGGGTTCGGAGGTGCGTCTCACGGCCAACAAGGACTGGTGGGCCACGGACCTGCCGGCTGAGCAGGGCGGGGGCGGGCCGAACGTGGACACGATCGTCTTCCGGTCCATCACGGACAACTCCTCCCGCGTGGCGTCGCTGGCGGGCGGCCAGCTCTCGGGTGCTGACGGCCTCACCCCGGACGACGTGCCGACCATCGAGGAGAACGAGGATCTGCGGGTGCTTACCAGGCCACCACTCAACATCGGCTACCTGGCGCTCAACACCCAGAAGGAGCCCTTCACCGACGTGAAGGTCCGGCGGGCGATGGCGGCGGCCATCAACATGGAGGATCTCGTCAAGGCCTTCTTCGGGGACACGGCGCAGGTCGCGACGAACGCCTATCCCCCCACCGTGCCGTTCTGGCGCAAGGAGACCGAGCCCTACGGGTACGACCCGGACGAGGCGAGGAGGCTTCTGGAGGAGGCCGGCCTGGGGGACGGGTTCGATATGGAGCTGTGGTTCATGCCGATCCCGCGTCCCTACATGCCCGACGGCAGGGGCGTGGCCCAGGCCATGCAGCGGGACCTCGAGCAGGTCGGCATCAACGCCAAGCTCGTTACCCGCGAGTGGGGCACTTACCTGGAGGAGACGGGCCGGGGGACGCACGACGCCTGCATCCTTGGTTGGACCGGGGACAACGGCGACCCGGACAACTTCCTGAACGTCCTGCTCTCAAGCAAGAGCGCGACGCCTGAGAACGCCCTGAACGTCGCGTACTACAAGAATCCGGATCTGGACGAGGTCCTCGACAAGGGTGCAAGCACCATCGACCAGAACGAGCGCCAGAAGTTCTACGAGGAGGCGCAGGTCATCATCTACGAGGACGTGCCGTGGGTGCCTATCGATTACGCCGAGCCGCCTCTGGGCTACCTCAATAGCGTCAAGGGCGTAACGCCCAACCCGACCGGCAGCGAGGCGTTCAATCCCGTCGAGATCACCGGCGGCGGCGCGTAAGGAGTAAGAGAGAGCCGGCGGAGGAGGGGCCCTGGCTACCTTTATAGGGCGCAGGATCCTGCAACTCATCCCGGTTCTTTTCGGGGTCTCCCTCGTCGTGTTCTTCATGGTGCGGGCTATCCCCGGGGACCCGGCCCAGATCCTGCTCGGCCAGACCGCCACGCCTGAGGCGGTGCGCGAGATCCGGACGCGGCTCGGCCTCGACGAGCCGGTCGTCGTCCAGTACCTACTCTTTCTCAGGGACGCGGCGACGGGGGACCTCGGGGACTCCATCGTAACGGGCCAGCCGGTCACGACCACGCTGCTGGAGAAGTTTCCGGCGACGTTGGAGCTGGCGCTCGCGGCGCTACTTTTCGCGGTCGTTATCGGGGTGCCTATCGGGGTGATCGCGGCGGTCAGGCAGTACTCCCTGCTGGACAGGATTACCTCGGTTATCGCGCTGACAGGCGTCTCGATGCCGATCTTCTGGCTCGCGATGGTCTTTGTCGTGATCTTCACGGTGAACCTCGAGCTCCTGCCGTTCCCCGGACGGGTCGGCAACGAGGTGTCGTTCACGAGTTACACGGGCATCTACACGTTGGATACCCTCATCACTTTCAATCTGCCGGCATTTTGGGACGTTTTGAAGCATTTGATCATGCCCGCCGTGGCCCTCGGCACTATCCCGATGGCCGTGATAACGCGCATGACGAGGAGCAGCATGCTTGAGGTGATGAACGAGGACTACGTCAGAACCGCCCGCGCGAAAGGCGTGGTGCCGTGGCGGGTGGTCTTCCGGCACGCTTTGCGCAACGCGATGCTGCCGACGGTCACCGTGATCGGTCTTCAGTTCGGCCTGTTGATGGGCGGGGCCATCCTGACGGAGACGATCTTTACGTGGAACGGGATCGGGGAGTTCGCGATTCAGTCCATCGACGGCCGCGACTACGCCGGCATCCAGGGTGTCGTACTCTACGGGGCTGTGTTCTTCGTGCTCATCAACCTTCTCGTGGACGTGCTCTACGCCGTCCTCGACCCGCGGGTGAGGTTGTAGGGGTGGCCCAGGCCCCCGTCAGGGAGACGCCGGTCGAAACGGCCGTCCAGACCCGAACCCGCTTCGGCGATTTTCGACAGGCTTTTCTCGGCAACAAGCTGGCCCTAGTGGGCCTGGTGGTTATAGCCCTCTTCGTGTTGATGGCGGTCTTCGCGCCGTTACTGGCGCCTTACGATCCCATAAAGGATCAGAACCTCGGCGAACGTTTCGACGGGCCGAGCGCCTCCCACCCCCTCGGCCAGGACGAGCTTGGGCGGGACATCCTCTCGCGGGTCATCTTCGGGGCCAGGGTCTCGCTCACCGCCGGCCTCGCCGCGGTCGTGTTCGCCACGGTCTTCGGGACGATCGTCGGCGTGGTCGCCGGGTACGCCGGGGGGCTCATCGACGCGATCCTAATGAGGTTTATGGACATCATACTTGCCTTCCCGAGCATCCTGCTCGCCATAGTGATCGTAAGCATCCTGGGGCAGGGACTCACGAACGCCTTGCTGGCCGTCGGGGTCGTGCTCCTGCCGCAGATAGCGCGGGTGGTCCGGTCTTCGGTCATAAGCATTCGGGAGCGGGACTACGTGGAGGCCGAGCGGGCGATAGGGGCCTCGGACTCGCAGATCGTCTTCGCGGCCATCCTGCCGAACAGCCTGGCGCCCCTGATCGTGCAGTCCACCCTCGCCCTCGCCACGGCCATCCTGGACGTCGCCGCCCTCTCTTTTCTCGGCCTCGGCGCCCAGCCGCCCCAGCCGGAGTGGGGCGCGATGCTCACCGACGCCTTCCGGAGCGGCTTCGGGGTCTTTACGGAGGGTCAGCACGCGATCGTCTTCCCCGGCGTCGCCATCGCCCTCTCGGTGCTGGCCGTGAACTTTATCGGGGACGGCCTGCGCGACGCCCTGGACCCCCGCCGCAGGGGCTAGGAACGGCGCTCTCAGGCGTTGTTTTGTGGCGCGGGGGCTGTATCATATCGCCCCGTGAGAAGTAGACCTTACGGGTCCTGGACCCGCCAGAAGAGAATGTCGAGTCCCTCCCAGGACAGTCGCGCGCCGTCGCGCGCGCCGGGCCGCGAGGCTACGCGACACCGCGACCGGGGGCGCACCCGCAGTTCCTCGCGCGGCCCGCACTACGGTCGCCTGCTGCTGGTGGCGGCCGGGTTGGCGCTCGTGATGGTCTCCGTGGGGCTCGTCTTTGCCGACGTGCGGGAGGCGGGCAAGGCGGTCTCCGCGGCGCCCAGAGACGAAGACATGACGCTCACCGTACCGAGTATGAAGCGGGTGACGGAGATCCCCGTCTACGGCGATCCCGTAGCTGAGGAGACCGCCCTTCGCAACGGGACGCTGCACGTCAAAGACACCGGATTTCCCTGGCAGGAGGAGGCCAACGTCTACATCGCCGGCCACCGCCTCGGCTACCCGCGCACGGATAGCTTCTTCGTCTTCTGGGACCTGAACAAGCTAAAGAGGGGCCAGCGGGTCTTGCTGACGGACTCGGAGGAGACCAGGTACGTCTACAGGGTCTTCGACCGCCGCGTCGTGGGGCCGAACGAGGTCTCCGTCAAGAGGCCCATCGAAGGCAAGAACATCGTGAGCCTCCAGACCTGCACCCTGCCGAATTACTCGGACCGCCTCATAGTCCAGGCAGAACTCGTGAAGACCCTGAAGGCCCCGGTGGATCAGGCAAACATCGGGTAGGTTTTAGGCTTCAGGTCCTGGACGCCGGGCTTTTAGGGAGTACATGAGCGGTATTTGGGGCGTGCCTCCCGGCAGGCGGTAGGTGTCGAAGTCGGACTTCTCCAGGATCGGCCATCGGGGGAAGAGCGTGTAGTCGTGCTCGTGGAGGAACTCGAGGACGAGGCCTGCCTCTATGAGGGCGGCCACGACGTCCGAGAGGGTGTGGTTCCATTCGTAGGTGAGGTTGTTGGTCGTCTCGGCTTCGAGGTCCGCGTAGGTGCCCGGCTCGTCCCAGACCTGCGGCTCTTCTTTGTGAAAGTAGTCGTGCTCGACGGTCAGGTCGTCGTCGCCGAAGACGTCCGTGAACGGGTGGAACTCCGCGAGGTACAGGGTGCCGCCGGGCCGGATCAGGCC
>JACDFX010000104.1:0-374 GCA_013815575.1 Rubrobacter sp. | reverse complement strand
GCCCTATGTCCGGCAGCCAGTTGAGGGCGCCGAGGCCCGTGTAGACGACGTCGAAGGTCCGGCCGCCAAGGGCCTCCCCCGCCTCGTAGACGTCGGAGTTGACGAACCTCGCGTCGAGGCCGACGTCGGCGGCGAGCCGGCGGGCCGCCTCGACCGCGGGGACGGAGAAGTCGAGGCCCGTTACGCGGGCGCCGCGGCGGGCCCAGCTTAGAGTGTCCTTACCGAAGTGGCACTGGAGGTGGAGGAGGTCCTTTCCAGAGACGTCTCCCATCTCTTCTAGCTCGAAGGGGCGGAGGTGCTCCTCGCCGGCCTTGAAGGCCTCCACGCCGTAGAAATCGCCGCTGACGTGGATCGGGACGCGCTCGTCCCAACTC
>JACDFX010000499.1 GCA_013815575.1 Rubrobacter sp. | reverse complement strand
CTGCCCGTACTGCGCGGTCGGCTGCTCCACCCTCGTCTACCACCGCGACGGCCGCATCATAGACATCGAGGGCAACCCGGATTCTCCGGTGAACGCCGGCACGCTCTGCCCCAAGGGCTCGGCCACCTTCGGCCTCCACAACTCGCCCTACCGCTGGACGAAGGTCCGTTACAGGCGCCCGTACTCGGGCGAGTGGGAGGACCTCTCCCTCGACGAGGCGCTCGACATGATCGCCGCCCGCATGAAGGATGCCCGCGACGAGAACTGGGAAGAGGATGACGAAGGGGGCAGGAAGCTGCGCCGCTCCCAGGCCGTCTCCTCCATCGGCGGGGCGACGATAGACAACGAGGAGAACTACCTCATCACCAAGCTCTTCCACTCGATGGGCTTTACGCGAATTACGAACCAGGCCCGCATATGACACTCCTCCACGGTGCCCGGTCTGGGCATCACGTACGGTAGGGGCGGCGCGACCACCTCCCTGCAGGACCTCCAGAACTCCGACTGCATCCTCATAGAGGGCTCGAACATGGCCGAGGCGCACCCGGTCGGGTTCCGCCACCCCATGATCGCCAAGGAGAAAAACGGGGCGAAGCTGATCCACATAGACCCCCGCTTCACCCGCACGAGCGCCCTGTGCGACGTCTACGCCCCGATCCGTCCCGGCACGGACATCGCGTTCCTGGGCGGCCTCATCAACTACGTCCTCCAGAACGACGAGTATTTCGAGGAGTACGTCAAGACTTACACGAACGCGGCGACGATAGTCTCCGAGGACTTCGAGGACGCGGGGGCGACGGGCCTCTTCTCCGGCTGGGACGAGGAGAAGACCCAGTACGACCCGTCGAGCTGGCGCTACGAGGGACACCCGATAAACTACGCCGCCATCGGCGGGAGCCAGGGCACCATCGTCGGCGAGTCCGGCGGGCAGAGCGAGATGCCCCCGGACCAGCCGCGCCCGACGGACATGACCCTCCAGCACGAGCGCTGCGTCTTCCAGATCCTCAAGCGCCACTTCGCCAAGTACACCCCCGAGATGGTCGAGAAGGTCTGCGGCACCCCGAAGGAAGCCCTCCTGGAGGTCGCCAGGCTCATCACCGAGAACTCCGGGCGCGAGAAGACGACCGCGCTCGTCTACTCCGTCGGCTGGACCCAGCACTCCAAGGGCGTCCAGCTCATCCGGACGGCCGCCATCCTGCAGCTCCTGCTCGGCAACATAGGCAGGCCCGGCGGCGGCATCATGGCCCTGCGCGGCCACGCCACCATCCAGGGCTCGACGGACATCGCCACCCTCTACAACATCCTGCCCGGCTACCTCGGGATGCCGGACGCCAACAAGGACCACGACACCTGGCGGGACTACGTCGAGGACAACGCCGCCAGTACCGGCTGGCTCGCCAACTTCCCCAAGTACGCCACGAGCCTGATGAAGGCCTGGTACGGGGAAGCGTTCGACGCGGAAGAGGGCGCGCTCTTCGACCGCTTCCCGCGCATAAACGGAGACCACTCGTACTTCCCCTCTATCATGGCTATGAAGGACCGCGAGGTGAAGGGCGCCTTCAACTTCGGGCAGAACTTCGCCGTCGGCGGGCCGCACGCCAACCTCGCCCGCGACGCCCTGCGCGCCCTGGACTGGCTCGTCGTCGTGGACGCCTACGAGATAGAGACCGCCACGGCCTGGAAGATGGACGGCGTAAAGCCCGAGGAGTGCGGCACCGAGGTCTTCTTTATCCCCGCCGCCCTCGTAGCGGAGAAAGACGGCTCCTTCACCCAGACCCAGCGCATGCTCCAGTGGCACGACAAGGCCGTCGAGCCGCCGGACGACGCGAGGAGCGACGCGTGGTTCGTCTACCACCTGGGGCGCAGGATCAAGGACCTCTACAAGGACTCGGCCAACGAGCGTGACGCGCTCATTCAGGCGATGACGTGGGACTACCCGCTCGAAGGCGAGTACGACGAGCCCAACATAGAGAGCATCACCAGGGAGGTCAACGGCTACAACGTCGCCGACGGCTCGCCCGTGGCCGGCTTCGCCGCGCTCAAGGACGACGGCTCGACGGCGTGCGGGGGTTGGATCTACTCGGGCGTAATGGCCGACGGCGTGAATCAGGCCCGCCGCCGCAAGCCCTGGACCGAGCAGCCCAACGCCGCCACCGAGTGGGGCTGGGCGTGGCCGGCGAACCGCCGCATCCTCTACAATCGTGCCTCCGCAGACCCCGAGGGCAAGCCCTGGAGCGAGAAGAAGAAGTACGTCTGGTGGGACGAGGAGCAGGGGAAGTGGACGGGCCTCGACATCCCCGACTTCCAGGCCGACAAACGCCCCGACTACCGTCCCGACGCTGACGCGAAAGGTGT
>JACDFX010000498.1 GCA_013815575.1 Rubrobacter sp. | reverse complement strand
AAGCGTGATCGCCACGCCAAAGAGCCCCAGCGCCTCGCCCCTACGCTCCGGCGGGGCGAGCTCGACGACCAGGGCGGCGAAGATCACCGTCACGATCCCGAACCCTACACCCCTGGCCAGCGTAACCGCCAGAATGCCGGACATCCCGTCCGCGAACGAATACACAAAGGCCGGCAACCCCAGAAACAACAGGCCGGCAACGAGAACCTTTCTGTACCCGAAACGGCCAAGCAACTTCGGCATCGTGACCTGCGTCAGCACCGTGGAGAGCATGAACGCGGCCGTGGCGAGCCCCGCGCCCGGGGACCCGCCCCCCGACGCCTCAGCGTAGAGCGGCACGACCGAGAGCAGCAACTGGAACCCCAGAAAGGTCGCGAAGGTCGCCAGCGCCAGCAGCGCCACGGGCCCTGACATCAGGGGGTTGCGCTTGTGGCCGCCGGCTTTCTCTACCCGTGCCCCTCCCTCTCGTTCCATGGCGCCCATCTTCCCCGACGGGGAGGCGGTAGCGCAAGGCCGCGCGTCCCCGGAGGCATGGCCCGGAGCACGGCCCGCGGCGGGGGCTTCTGTTGTAGAATGCGCCCCACGGGGAAGCACGGAATTTCAGGAGGAGGTCCAATGCAGCGCGACCTGTTAATACGGGAGATGCAAAACATACTCGGGGTGGACGGCGTCATCTCCGAGCGGGAGCAACTCCGCACCTACGAGTGCGACGGCCTCATGAATTACAGGGTCATCCCCGAACTCGTGGTGCTCCCCGAGAGCGCGGAGCAGGTCCAGAGGGTCGTCAGGCTCTGCCACGACGAGGGCATCCCGTTCGTGGCGCGCGGCTCCGGGACCGGGCTCTCCGGCGGTGCGCTCCCCGTCGAGGCCGGGGTCCTCATCGTGATGGCCCGGATGCGCAGGATCCTCGAGGTGGACATCCCGAACCAGCGGGTCGTCGTCGAGCCCGGGGTCATAAACATCTGGGTAAGCCAGGAGGTCGCCGACGAGGGCTACTACTACGCGCCCGACCCGGCCAGCCAGATCGTCTCCTCCATCGGCGGCAACCTCGCCGAGAACTCCGGTGGCGTTCACTGCCTGAAGTACGGCTTTACGACCAACCACGTCATGGGCGCCGAGGTCGTCCTCGCCGACGGCTCCGTCGTCCACATCGGCGGCGGGAGATCCCCGGACGCCCCCGGCTACGAGCTGCTCGGCGCCTTCGTCGGTTCTGAGGGGACTCTAGGTATTGCGACGAAGATAACCCTGCGGCTCGTTCGCAAGCCGGAGTCTGTCAGGACGGTGCTCGCGGCCTTCACGGACACGGAGGAGGCCGGTGGCGCCGTCTCCGGTATCATCGGCGCCGGCATCGTCCCGGCCGCCATAGAGATGATGGACGCCCTGACCATCCAGGCCGTCGAGTCGACCGTGGCCCCGGGTTTCCCCGACGCTGGCGCCATCCTCATCGTCGAGCTCGACGGGCCCGAGGCGGAGGTCGCGAGCCAGTTCGACAAGGTCATAGAGACCTGCGAGATGAACGAGGCGTCGGAGATCCGGGTCGCCGAGGACGACGAGGAGCGGGCGCTCTTCTGGAAGGGCCGCAAGGCCGCCTTCGGGGCGATGGGCTCCATCTCCAACGACTATTACGTCCAGGACGGCGTCGTGCCGCGCACGGAGCTTGGCGCCGTCCTGAAGAGAATCGCCGCCCTCAGCGAGGAGTACGGCCTCCGCGTAGCCAACGTCTTCCACGCCGGCGACGGCAACCTCCATCCGCTCGTCCTCTACGACAACGATGTCGAGGGCGAGGCGAAGAGGGCCGAGGATCTTGCCGGCGAGATCGTCTTTACCTGCCTGGAGCACGGCGGCTCCCTCACGGGCGAGCACGGCATCGGGGAGGACAAAAAGAAGTACATGCCCAAGATGTTCACCTCGGACGACATGGACGTGATGCAGCTCCTCAGGTGCGCGTTCGACCCGCACCAGATCTGCAACCCGGGCAAGATCTTCCCGACCCCCCGCCTCTGCGGCGAACGTCCCGGCCCCTTCCACATGCACCCGGTCCAAAAGGCCGGCCTCGCGGAGAACTTCTAATGCAGACGGAGAAGGTAAGCCTCCAGGACCTGCAGAACATCGTCGGCGAGGGCTACGTCCGCGAGGCGACCGCCGAGGACGGCGTTGGGGGCGTTACGCCTTCATTGGTCGTCGAGCCGGGATCGGTCGAGGAGATCAGCTCGGTCATGAAGCTCGCCAGCCGTGAGGGACTAGCCGTCTGCCCGCGCGGCGGCGGCACGAAGACGGACCTCGGGGCCCCGCCCCGGTCGGTTGACCTCGTCATCGGCCTGGGCCGGATGGACGAGATCATAGAGCACGTACCCGGTGACCAGGTC
>JACDFX010000497.1 GCA_013815575.1 Rubrobacter sp. | reverse complement strand
GGCCGGGGAGCTCGAAGGTTTCGTCACCGACGGGCACCTGATGGACTCGGCGCTCCCCCGGTACATGAAGATGATGGGCAACCTCTCCTTCGTGCCAGACGACGCCGACGAGTGGGTCCACTACCTGACCGACGCCGCGGACAAGCCCGTCCGGGAGGTGATGACCACGAAAGTGTCCCAGGTTCCGCTCGGCAGGAGCGAGCTCGCCGTGGCCCACAGGATGGTCCACGATGGCGTCTCGAGCGTCGTGATCACCGACGGCGGCAGCGTCGTCGGCATCGTCAACCGCCTCGACCTCTACGCCGCCATAGAAGGGATCGAATAGGGCGGCAAGCTCGCAGCTTCCGGCCTTTAGCCAACGGGAAGTGGCCGACGGTGCCGTTTCCGACAAAAACTCTTCCGTAGACCGTTCTGGGCCGGGAGGTCCGGCGCTTGCTAGTATGCCGGCGTGGGGAGAGATAGGCATGGTGGGTTAGCCGGGGGTGGGACTAGATGATGTTCTTTGCCCTAGCGGTCTTTGTGGTGGTGCTGTTCGTGTTCGCCGTGGACCTCGTCCACCGCACGCCCGCCGCCCTCGCGGGCGCGGTGCTGCTCGTGATAGTGGGGGCCATCGGGCAGGAGGAGGCCATCGAGGCCGTTCACTGGGAGACCCTGGGGCTTCTGGTTGGGATGATGATACTGGTCGGCATCCTCAAGGATTCGGGCGTCTTCGGGTATCTCGCCATCAAGAGCGCCCAGCTCGCGGGAGGACACCCCGGGCTCGTCCTGATCTACCTCGCCGCCATAACGGCCCTGCTCTCCGCCTTTCTGGACAACGTCACCACCGTGCTGCTGATGTTCCCCGTCACGCTCGTCATCGCGCAAATACTGGAGGAGGACCCGATCCCCTTCCTTATAGTGGAGGTGCTGGCGTCCAACATCGGGGGGACGGCTACGCTGGTGGGGGACCCACCGAACATCATCATCGGGACGGTGGTCGAGGAGCTGACGTTCATGGACTTTATCGTGAACCTGGCGCCTCCCATCGTCGCGATCCTGCTCGTCACCCTCGGGCTCGTCTGGCTGGTACACGGGCGCAAGCTCCGGACGACGGAGGAGGACCGCAGGGGGATTATGGCGCTCGAGGCCGCTGAGGAGATAGAGGACCGCAAGCTGCTCGTCCGGGCTGGCACCGTGTGCGCGGCGACGGTGGTGGGCTTCTTCCTGCAGCAGGTCACAGGCCTGAATCCCGCCATCGTGGCGCTCGCCGGGGCGGCGGTCGCGATGCTCGTCTGCGGCCCCGAGATCGAGTCGGTCTTGCACGAGGTCGAGTGGCCCACGATCCTGTTCTTCGTCGGCCTGTTCGTGATGGTGGGGGCGCTCGAGTCCACGGGCTTCATAGATCTGGTGGCCGAGTCGCTCGCCTCCGCGTCGGGTTCCCCGGCCGGGACGGCCATGGTCGTGATGTGGGGCAGCGGCATTGCTTCGGGCGTGGTGGACAACATACCGTTCACCGCCACCATGATCCCGGTGATAGAAGGGCTCGCCGAAGCCCGCGGCTACGATGCCGCGGCGACCGAACCGCTGTGGTGGTCGCTCTCTTTGGGCGCGTGCCTGGGCGGGAACTTCACCCTGATCGGGGCCTCCGCCAACCTGGTCGTCGCCGGCCTCGTCGCCCGCGAAGGGATGACGACCTTCACCTTTTTGCGCTTCATGCTCTGGGGCTTCCCCCTGACGCTGGTGGCGCTCGTCATCTCCAGCGCCTACGTGCTCCTGTTCTATTACTAAACGGAATCCCGACGGGCCTACCCCCCGAACGCGTCCACGATCTTCTCCGCCAGCGTGTTCCAGCCCAGCGACTCCACGCTGTTGCGCCGCACGGTCCCGGCGTGATGCCTCCGCTCCTCTTCCGGCCTGGAGAGAAAGCCGACGAGGGCCGCCGAAAGGTTCTGCTCGAAGTTCTCCATTGGGACTTGAAGGTCGAAGGGGAGACCCCGGCCCACGAAAGCCCCCGCCTCCCGGAGGCCAGAGTGGTCGGCCACGAACGGGACGACGCCCGCGGCGGCGAACTCCGCGGCCACGAGGCCGAAGGTCTCAGGGAAGATGGAGGGGACGACCGCCACGTCCGCGGCGGGCAGTATCTTTGCCAGCTCCGCGTGCCCGAGCGGCCCGACGAACTCCACGGCCTCCCCGAACCCGTCGGCCACGCGCGGCAGGGTCTGCGTAGGGTCGAAATGCTCCAGCGGGGCCGGGCCACCCTCCAGCAGGCGCCCGCGCTCCGCCAGATACTCGACCGTCTTCTCGTCCCCCTCGTCGAGCGCCCGGACCAGCGCCTGCAACCCTTCGCGAAGCGTGCCGAAGCCTATGACCAGCAGGCGGGCCCCCGT
>JACDFX010000103.1 GCA_013815575.1 Rubrobacter sp. | reverse complement strand
CCCACCGGTGGGAGGCGGCCCCTCTGTGAGGTCGGTTTAGTTAGGAAGGGTTTGGCGTCAGGCTTGTGGGCCCGCGGCCTTTACGCCGTCCGGGACGCTTGACTCGAACTTGGCGAAGTTCTCCCGGAAGAGGTCGGCGAGCTTCTTCGCCTGCCGGTCGTAGGCTTCCTTGTCCGGCCAGGTGTCCTTGGGGTCCAGGATCTCCGTCGGCACGCCCGGCACCTCGACGGGGACGTTGAGGCCGAAGAAGGGGTCCTCCCTGGTCTCGGCGCCATCCAGACGGCCACCGATCACGGCGCGCACCATCTCGCGGGTCGCGGCGATGTCCACGCGCTTCCCGACGCCGTAGGGCCCGCCTGACCAGCCGGTGTTTATGAGGTAGCAACGCGCGCCGTGCTCCCGCAACCTCTCGGAGAGCATCGTCGCGTAGGTCGTGGCGGGGAGGGGCAAGAAGGGCGCCCCGAAGCACGCAGAGAAGGTCGCCTCGACGTCGGCCTCCATCTCGGCCTCGGTGCCGGCGAGCTTGGCGGTGTAGCCGCTGAGGAAGTAGTAGGCGGCCTGCTCGGGGGTGAGGGCGCTTATAGGGGGCAGGACCCCGAAGGCGTCCGCGGTCAGGAAGAGGACGGCCTTCGGGTGGACGCCCGTGCCGGCTGGGACGGCGCCTTCAATATACTCCAGCGGGTAGGCGACTCGCGTGTTCTCCGTGATGGAGGCGTCGGTAAAGTCCACCTCGCGGGTGCGGCGGTCCATGGCGACGTTCTCGAGCACGGCCCCGAAGCGGATGGCGTCCCAGATCTGGGGCTCCTTCTCGGGACTCAGGTCTATCGTCTTGGCGTAGCAGCCGCCCTCGAAGTTGAAGACGCCGGAGTCAGACCAGCCGTGCTCGTCGTCCCCGATGAGGCTGCGCTCCGGGTCCGCAGACAGCGTCGTCTTCCCCGTCCCCGAGAGCCCGAAGAAGAGCGCGACGTCTTCGTCTTCACCGACGTTGGCCGAGCAGTGCATCGGCATCACGCCGTGGGCGGTCGGCAGAACGAAGTTCAAGACGGTGAAGATGCTCTTCTTGATCTCACCGGCGTACGCCGTGCCGCAGATCAGGACGACGCGGCGGGTAAAGTCGAGGCCCACGAAGGTCTCCGATTCGGTGCCGTCTTCCTCCGGTTCCATGAGGAGGCCTGGCATCGAGATCACGGTCCACTCCGGCTCGAAGGCGTCGAGCTCGTCCCTGTTGGGGCGCCGGAAGAGCTGGCGGGCGAAAAGCGACTGCCAGGCCTGCTCCGTGACGACCTGGACGTTCAGGCTGTAGCGCCCGTCGGCCCCGGCCTGGGCGTCCACGACAAAGACCTCCTCCAGGTTCTCGACGTGGCCGGCAGCCTTCTCGAGCAGTGCCCCGAACGCCTCGGAGGAGAACGGTTTGTTGACCGCCCCCCAGTCCACCGCCTCGCGGGTGAGGTCGTCCTCGACGATAAAGCGGTCCTTCGGCGAGCGGCCGGTGCGCTTGCCCGTTCGGACGACCAGGGCGCCGGAGGGCTCGCTGATCATGCCCTCCCGACGCCTCACCGAGGCCTCCACGAGCCTAGCGGGCGGCAGGTTCTCGTGCACCGCGCCGAGGTTCTCGACGCCGAAGCGCTCCAGCGCCTCCTTACGTACCGCCAGATCCATGTTTTCCCCTTCAAGATTTCTCTATTTTCAGCGCGGCGAACGGGCGCCGCGACGCACGCCGAATTCTAACAAAGGCCCATTTCCCGCGCCGCCGAGAAACATACGGCCGACGGACCGTTTTCGTGATCTGAGGCCAGGGTAGGTATGATGTGACCGTTGGCAGCAAGAGTTTTTCCGGGAGGTAAGCGGTGACGCAGCAGATAGACCAGAGGACCGCCGGGTCCGAGGAGTGGCGCGCGCTCGCCCAGCAACTACGCGCGGACAGCATCCGCTCTAGCGGCAGCGCCGGTTCGGGCCACCCGACCTCGTCGATGTCGGCGGCGGACCTCATGAGCGTGCTCATGAGTAAGTACCTGCGTTACGACTTCGATGACCCCGAGAACGCGGGCAACGACCACCTGATCTTCTCGAAGGGACACGCCTCCCCCCTCCTCTACTCGATGTATAAGGCCGCCGGTGCCATCACGGACGAGGAACTGATGACTTTCCGCCAGTTCGGCAGCCGCCTGCAGGGCCACCCGACCCCGATCCTCCCCTGGGTGGACGTGGCAACCGGCTCCCTCGGCCAGGGCCTGCCTATCGGGGTGGGCGTCGCCCTGGCAGGCAAGTACCTGGACGAGGAACCCTACCGCGTGTGGGTCCTCTGCGGCGACTCCGAGATGGCGGAGGGCTCGATGTGGGAGGCCTTCCAGCACGCCTCCTTCTACAAGCTGGACAATCTCGTCGCCATCCTCGACATGAACCGCCTCGGCCAGACCCGCGAGACCATGGACGGCTGGAACAGCGACCACTACGCCGCCCGCGCCCGCGCCTTCGGCTGGCACGCAATCGAGATCGACGGCCACGACCCCGAGGCCGTGGACAACGCCTACAGCGAGGCCCTTGGCAACGACGGCCCGACCCTGATCGTCGCAAAGACGAAGAAGGGCTACGGTGTCTCCTTCCTCGAAGACGTCGACGGCATGCACGGCAAGCCGGTAACGCCCGACAGGGAGGCGGCGGCCCTCGAAGAGCTCGGCGGCACCAATGACCTGCGCGTCGACGTCCACAAGCCGGACGGCACGGCCTCCACGGGCGGCGGCTCCACCGCAGACGTCGAGCTTCCGACGTGGGAGCTCGGCGACGAGGAGGCGACCCGCGGCGCGTACGGGGCCGCCCTCAAGGCCGTAGGTGCCGCCAGGGACGACGTGGTGGCTCTGGACGGCGAGGTCAGCAACTCCACCCACTCGGCCGACTTCGCCGAGGAGTACCCGGAGAGGTACTTCGAGATGTTCATCGCCGAGCAGCAGATGCTCGCGGCGGCCGTCGGGATGAGCGTGCGCAACTACGTGCCCTTCACCTCCACCTTCGCGGCCTTCTTCTCCCGGGCCTACGACTTTATCCGGATGGCCGCCATAAGCGGCGCCGACCTGAGACTCTCTGGCTCCCACGCCGGTGTCTCCATCGGCGAGGACGGCCCCTCCCAGATGGCCCTCGAAGACATCGCCATGATGCGCGCCGTCCACGGCTCGACCGTCCTGCAGCCCTGCGACCCCAACCAGACCGCCAGGCTCGTCGCCCAGATGGCCGACACGAGCGGCATAAGCTTCCTCAGGACCCTTCGCCCCAAGAAGCCCGTGATCTACTCCGCCGAGGAGGACTTCCCCATCGGCGGCAGCAAGGTCGTCCACTCTTCGGAGGACGACGCCGTGACGGTCATTGGGTCCGGCATCACGGTCCACGAGGCCATAGAGGCCGCGGACACTCTGGCGGGCGAGGAGACGTCCATCCGCATCTTGGACTGCTACTCCATAAAGCCCATCGACGTCGCCGGTATCCAGGCCGCCGTCCGCGCGACCGGCAACAGGGTCGTCGTGGCCGAGGACCACTGGCCCGAGGGCGGCGTCGGCGAGGCCGTCCTCGCCGCCCTCGCCGAGGGCGGCGCCGAGCCGGTCGAGTTCAGGCACCTGGCCGTTACCAAGATGCCGGGCTCCGGCAAGTCCGAGGAGCTGATGAGCTCCCACGGTATAGACGCGGCCCACATAGCGGACGCCGTGCGGGACCTGTTGAACCGGTAACGACCTCCTTACTCCTTACCCCTCCGGGGCCCGGTGGATCTCACCGGGTCCCTTCTCCGATTCACGACAGCCTTGTTCACCCCCCGCACCACCGCTCTGTCGGCCGGAGACGCCCGGTACCGTTACGAGCTTGTCTATCTTGTGTGAATCGTTGCGCCAACGCACCAGCGGCGGCATAATTGTGGCGTTATGGGTCATAGGGAGGAGTGGTCGTGGCCCGGACTAAGATAACGTTACTCGGTGCGCCTCGCGTCGAGCACGACGGGGTTCCGGTGGAGGTGGACACGCGCAAGGCGACCGCGCTGGTCGCATACCTCGCCGTCACGGGGCGGCGCCACACGCGCGACGCGCTGGCGGGCCTGCTCTGGCCTGAGTACAACCAGGCACGCTCCCGCGCCGCCCTGCGCCGGACCCTCTCATCGCTGAGGGACGCCAGGACGGAGGGCTGGCTGCGCGTCGACCGCGAGGGCGTGGACCTCGTCCTCGACGACATCCTGGTGGACGTGGACCGCTTCCGTGGCTTGCTTGCCCAGTGCCGGACCCACGGTCACCCGGAGGCGGAGGTCTGTACCGAATGCCTGCCGCCGCTCGCGGAGGCGGTGGCGCTTCACCAGGACGATTTCATGGCGGGCTTCGGCCTGCGCGACAGCGTCGCCTTCGACGACTGGCAGTTCTTCGAGGCTGAGGGCTTGCGGAGGGAGCTGGCCGGCGCGCTGGAGAGGCTCGCGCGCGGTCGGGCCGCCCGGGACGAGTGGGAGCCGGCCGTCGCCCACGCCCGGCGCTGGCTCGCCCTTGACCCCCTGCACGAGCCGGCGCATCGCCTGCTCCTGGCGCTCTACGCGTGGTCCGGGCAGCGGGCGGCGGCCCTGCGCCAGTACCGGGAGTGCGTCCGCATCCTCGGCAAGGAGCTTGGCGTCGCGCCGCTCGAAGAGACGACCCTGCTATACCGGGCCGTCCAGGAGAACGATCCACCGCCTCCACCAGCCCTCTCTCAGCCTGGACCGCCCACCGCGGTGGAGAGGCCGGCGCGGTCCCGCGTCGAGGCTGCGGACACCACGCCCCCCGTGGACAACCCGCTCGTGGGACGCGACCAGGAGTGGGAGTCCTTGCTCCAGACGTACGGGGAGATCGGGCGCGGAGGCCGCCTCGTTGTGCTAGAAGGGGAGGCCGGCATCGGCAAGACCCGGCTCGCCGAGGAATTCGTGGCCCACGCCCTCCTCGGGGGCGCGGCCGTCGTGACCACCCAGTGTTACGCGGGCGAGACAAACCTTGCCTACGGGCCGTTTGTCGAGGGGCTCACCGCCGTGCTAGGCCGGGAGGGTGCCGGGCGATTGGACGGTCTGCCGGCGGGGTCGTTGGGCGAGGCGGCACGTCTGTTGCCGGAGTTGGCCGGGCTGCTGCCAGGCTCGCCGACTCTGCCGCCGCTCGACACGCCAGGGGCCCTGAGCCGCTTCTACGAGGGCGTGATCCGGGCCCTGCTCGCGGTCCTCGCCGGACCTCCTCCCGGCGTCCTCTCTCTGGACGACCTGCACTGGGCCGACGAGGCCTCCCTCGACCTGCTCACCTACCTGGTGCGCCGGCTGGACGACAAGCCGCTCCTCGTGCTCGTTACCTGGCGTCCTGAAGAGGTCCCGGAGGGGCATCGCCTGCGCGGGCTTCTGGCGGAGGCTCGAAGGTCGGGTAAGGCGACGGTCCTGGGCCTGGGGAGGTTGGATCCAGCCTCCGTCCGGGAACTGGTGGAGCACGCGCTCGGTGACGCCGCCGAAGATGCAGGGTCGCTCGTTTCGCGCCTCGGCGGCGAGACCGAGGGCCTGCCGCTCTTCCTGTCCGAGTACCTGACGAGCGTGGCGGAGGGCAAGCTGAACGTCGGGGACGCGGCGTGGGCGTTGCCCGGCGGGGTGCAGGACCTGCTCAAGGGCCGCCTGCGGACCGTCGGCGAGACGGCCGGTCAGGTGCTCGCCGCCGCCGCCATAGTCGGGCGGTCCTTCGACTTCGACACCGTCAGGGCGGCCAGCGGCCGGGGCGAAGAAGAGACCCTCAGTTCGCTCGAAGAGCTGGTCTCGCGCGGCCTGATCCGGGAAGAAAGAGGCGTCCCGTCCGAGGGCCCGGCCTACGACTTCGACCACGACAAGCTCCGGACGCTGGTCTACGAACAGACCGGCCTGGCCCGCAGGCGCCTCCTGCACCGCCGCGCCGCCGCGGCGCTGGCCGGACGAGCCCGGGGACGCGAGGCAGGCCCCCTCGCCGGACAGGTGGCCCGCCACCACCGGCTCGCCGGGCAGGACGCGGCGGCAGCGGAGTACTACAGGCTCGCCGGGGACCACGCTCGTGGCCTGTACGCCAACGCTGAGGCTTTGGCCCACTACGAGGAGGCGCTCGCGCTCGGGCATCCCGACGCCGCCACGCTGCACGAGGCCGTGGGGGATCTCAGGACCCGTCGCGGCGAGTACGGTGCGGCGCTCGTCAGCTACGAGCTCGCCGCGGCTTCCGGTAGCCCCGAGACCGTGGCCGTGCTGGAACACAAGATCGGCAACGTCCACGCCCGTAGGGGCGACCGGGGTCTCGCCCGGAGCCACTACGAATCCGCGCTGGAAGCCCTCGAAGGACCCGAAGGCGGATCCTCCGGCGAGCTCGCCCGACTCTACGCCGACCTGAGCCTGCTCTCACACCTCCAGGACGAGCCGGAGGAGGCGGCGGAGTTCGCCCAACGAGCACTCGCGCAGGCCGACGAGGCCGGTGACGCCCGGGCCCACAACATGCTCGGCATCCTGGCCGGCAACGCGGGCGACGGTGAGACGTCCTTCCGCCACCTCAGGGAGAGCCTGGCC
>JACDFX010000496.1 GCA_013815575.1 Rubrobacter sp. | reverse complement strand
ACCTGAGATCTGCCCCAGGAGAACTTTTCGACAACCTAGACTTCGAACTGCCACCCGAGCTCGAAGCCTCAGAGCCGCCCGAGGCCCGCGGCCTCGCCCGCGACGAGGTTCGCCTCATGGTCTCCTACAGGCAAGATGACCGCGTCGTCCACGCAAGCTTCCGGAACCTCCCGGACTTCCTCGAAGCCGGCGACGTACTCGTCGTTAACACCAGCGGCACCATGAACGCCGCCGTCCCAGCCACCCGCGAAAACGGCGCCGCCCTCTCGCTACACCTCTCCACCCACCTCCCGGCGGACCTGTGGACCGTCGAGCTACGCTCCCCGGAAGGCACTAAACCTCTGCTAGACGGTAAGCCAGGAGAGACGTTACGGCTCCCCGGAGGTGGCGTGGCTATCCTGCACACACCGTACCTATCAGGAAATCGCTTGGGGGGAGGGACCAACCGGCTCTGGATCTCAACCCTAAACCTACCGACGAACTTGAACGATTACCTCGACCGGCACGGCGCGCCGATCCGTTACGGTTACGTCGCGCGGGAGTGGCCTTCGGGCTACTATCAGGCCGTCTATGCCACTGAGAAGGGGAGCGCCGAGATGCCCTCGGCGGGCCGGGCGTTCACGCCGGAGCTCATCACGCGTCTCGTGGCGAAGGGGGTACAGGTCGCGCCCCTCGTATTGCACACCGGCGTCGCCAGCCTCGAAGAGGACGAGCCGCCCTACGAGGAGTTCTACCGGGTGCCCTCCGCGACCGCCCGCGCGGTCAACGCGGCACGCGCCGCGGGCCACCGCGTGGTGGCCGTTGGCACGACCGTGGTGCGGGCACTGGAGACCGTAACCGACAGAGAAGGAAACTCGCACCCCGGAGAGGGCTGGACGGACCTCTTCATTACGCCGGAGCGCGGCGTAATGTCCGTCAGTGCCATGCTAACCGGCCTGCACGAGCCCCGCTCGACGCACCTGGCGATGCTGCAGGCGCTTGTCGGGGGCGGTTCCCCGTGCCCCCTGCTCTCCCCAGGAAACGATCACCTCGCAGCCGCCTACACCGAGGCCCTCGAGAAGGGCTACCTCTGGCACGAGTTTGGCGACCTGCATCTGATCTTGTAGGTGTCAGGCATAGGGTTTTGAGGGGCCGCGGAGGGGCTTCGCGGCAACCATGAAGCCCTCTGCCCGCTCTCTGGCATTCAAGTGTTGGCGGCCCGACGCGCGACCTGGCGCTTGATGCCTCTCAAGTACACGCCACCACGGCCTCGCCGGGCCTCCACCCCGGGGGGTCCTCGCAGAGCCAGGCGGCGGCCTCTCTTTCGGTCCTGTCTTCCTGGGTTTTCATGTTCATGCTCCAGGTGAAGATACGCAGGTTCTCGCAGTTGAGGGAGCCCTTGCCGTAGGCTATGCCCGCCGGCCCCCCGAGGTCGGGGTCGAGGTCCGGGGCCTTGCGGGTGATGACGTAGACGAAGCCGACGTTGCTCTCACTGTCCAGGAGCCCGGTCTGGGTGATGCTGACCTTGAGCAGGCGCATGGTTTCTCCTTGCCGGTGGCGCCTCGCGAAGTAGCCGAGCAGCTCCGACTGGTCCGAGGTGGTGAAGTCGCGCGTCACCTTGCCGCCCTCCCCGGTCTGGGTGGAGGAGTACCAGGACCACGGCCGGTAGCCCACCGACGAGAAGTCCGGCGGGCTCGGCCCCTCCGAGATAAAAAAGGAACGGGAGAGATCCTCCTGACGGCCGTAGTTGAAGGCGTCGAAAAAGCGGATCAAGAGCTGCGCCACCGGCCACGGGCGGCAACCTTCCGGCAGTGCGGGGTCGTCGCTGGTAACGATCACCTCTTCGGTGTGGGCGGTAACCGGCCCCCTCGCCGCGTCCTCCTCGGGCCGGGGAGGCCCGGAATCGTTGCCACAACCGGCAAGAGAAAACAGGACGATTGCCGAAACCCCCGCACCCAAGATTTTCGTGCGCAACCCCGACATTCCCTGCCACCATTCGGCGATACCGCCCGCATTCTACACCCGCCCGGACACACGAAGCGACCTGCCCTCCACCACCCCCGAAACCTAAAACCTGATGCCTGAAGCCTATAGAGAGATCAAGCCGTGCCTGGCGCCCTGGCTGACGGCTTCGGCGCGGTTGCTCACGCCGAGCTTGGCGTAGAGGGAGGAGATATGGAACTTGACGGTATGCTCGCTGATGTGGAGCTCGCGCGCGATCATCTTGTTGGACAAACCCCGGGCGAGCAGGCCGAGCACCTCGCCCTCCCGCGCCGTGGGCGGCTCCGAAAGCTCCTCGACGGCGGTGACCTCACCCAGCACCTGCTCCGCCGAGGCCTTCGACAGCACGACGAGGCCCTGCGCCGCCGCGGCGACCGCCGCCCCGAGTTCCTC
>JACDFX010000102.1 GCA_013815575.1 Rubrobacter sp. | reverse complement strand
GTGAAACTTCTGGGTGAGATCAACGCCGGCATAGAGGCCCGGGTCGAGGCAGCGGGCGAGGAATCACGCGAGGCTGACTCGCTGCTCTCCGGCGTGGACTTCGGCCCCTTCGACGAGGCGCTCGAAGAACTGGAGCGTCGGGAGAGGAGCCCGGGTGAGCCAGGCACCTGACCTTGCGGCCAGGGTGCGCGACGCGGCCCTCCTGGAGGGCGACTTCGTGCTCTCCAGCGGGAAACGCAGCTCTTTCTACGTGGACAAGTACCTCTTCTCGACCGATCCAACCCTGCTACGCGATATTGCCTCGGCTCTCGCCGAGACGTTGCCACCGGGCCTGGACCGGCTCGCCGGGGTCGAGCTCGGGGCGGTGCCGCTCGTGGTGGCGACGGCGCTCCAGACGGGGCTGCCGTACGTGATCGTTCGCAAGGCCGCCAAGGAGTACGGCGGCTCGGCTGGCCGGGCCGTCGAGGGTGTCGTCGGGCGGGGCGAGCGGGTGGTCTTGCTAGAAGACGTAGTCTCCACCGGGACGCAGGCCGTCAAGGCGGCCAGGGAGCTCGACGCCCTCGGCGTGGAGGTGGTCAAGGTGGTGGCGGTGCTCGACCGCCGGGAGGAGCCGGGCACGGAGTTGGGTGAGTTTCCCTTCCAGAGCCTGCTTAGGATGGAAGAATTGCGGGTAGGAAAAGGGGATTGAGGCGACAAAACGCCTCTGGTATAGTCCCCTGGATAGTTTTGGGGAAGGCAGTGCAAGCAGAAAACGGAGGCAGACCGAAAAATGAACAAGACGCAGCTGATCGAGAAGATCGCCGAGGAGGCAAACGCTTCGAAGAGCGACGCCCAGAAGTTTTTCGAGGCCTTCCAGGACGTGGTCCAGTCCGAGCTCAAGTCGGGCAACCAGATCCAGATCACCGGCTTCGGCAAGTTCTACGTCCAGGAGCGCGACGCCCGCCAGGGCATCAACCCCCAGACGAAGCAGCGGATAAACATCCCCGCCTCGAAGGTGCCGAAGTTCACCGCCGGCAACGCCCTCAAAGACCACATAAAGTAACCGAAACCGAGCCGACGAAGGGCCACCGGGCAACCTGCCCGGCGGCCCTTTTGCTTGCCCCGACCCCGGGCGGGGCACCGTGAGGGCGCTGGCAGAGTCGGCCCGCCGCAAAGAGAGCCCGCTCGTGGTGGGACTCGACCCCGTTCCTTCCCGCTTCCCGGCGGAGCTTGGAGGCCTGCCGGAGCCGCAGGCCACGCTGGAGTTCTGCCTGGGTATTCTCGACGCCGTCGAGCCTTACGCCGCGGCCGTCAAGCCGCAGGTTGCGTTCTTCGAGCGACTCGGGCCCGAAGGTATGGAGGTCTACGCGGCCCTGATCTCGGCCGCAAAAGACCTCGGTCTGCCCGTGATCTCGGACGTAAAACGCGGGGATATAGGCCCCGTCGCCGCCGCCTACGCCGAGGCCCACCTCCGCCTCTACGGGGCCACTGCGGTCACGGTCAACCCGTACATGGGCTCGGAGGCCATCCTCCCCTTCCTGGGAGAGACGCGCCGCCAGGACGTGGGCGGGGGGATCTTCGTCCTGGTCGCCACCTCCAACCCCTCCTCCGAAGAGATCCAGCAGACGACACAACCGCCCCTCCATGAGGTCGCCGCCCGCCTGGTCGCGGACCTCGGCCAGAGAGACGGCGACTACCTCGACGCCGGGGCCGTCGTCGGCGCCACCCGCCCCTCCGTAGGCCGCCGGGTGCGCGAGATCCTGCCCGAGGCGCTCTTCCTCTCCCCCGGCTACGGGGCCCAGGGCGGGGGAGAGGAAGAGGTTCTCCCCCTGCTCGACGCCCGCGGCGGCGGCGTCCTCGTCAACAGCAGCCGTGCCATCCTCTACGCCCACGAAAAGACCCCGCTGGACTACCGTCAGGCCGCCCGGGAGGCCGCCCGGGAGGCCCGCGAAGACCTTCGCAGCGCCGGGGTGGGGTTCTAGCTCGCTGGCCCGGCCAGCGAGCTAGAACAGGTGCGCCACGGACAGCACCGTTACGAGCACCGTTGCTATCGCTACTACTACGCCTATGAGTTGCACCACGGTCTCTCTGGTCACGTTCTTCCTTTCCGGTATTTCTTGGGCCCCTAGTCGTTTGCTAGGGCCGTCTGGGGGTCTTCCTGGCTTTCCTGTGCCAAGGCCTCGTCGATCTCTTGTTTCAGGTCTTTCTCGTAGCCGGGGTAGTACACGTCCAGGACCCAGGAGATCATGCCGTCCCGCACCACGAAGAGCCTCGGCACCCGCTTGACGTTGTAGCGGGAGGCGAGCCTCCCGGTTGGGTCGTAGAGGCGGTCGTAGGGCTCGTCCTTGTCTTCTCTCGCACCGTTAACGTAAACCACGGCGAAGGAGGCATCTTCGTTATATTCCTGGGCTACCTCGATGAAGCCGGGACGCGCCCTGTTGGAGCCTTGGTTGTACGGGCTCCAGAAGGCGAGCACGTAGACGCCGCTGTCGGAGAGCTTGAAGGTGTTGCCCTCCACGTCCCTGGCGGTGAAGTTCTTGGCCGGGGTGTTCTCGTTCGGCTCCGGCGGTGGCAGGGTGAGGTTGCCGGTGCCCGTCTCTGCGCTGCCAAAGGAGCGGTAGAGCAGCGCGACCGCGAGCACCAGTACCGCCACCGCGGCCAGCCTTCTCACGAGGGTTCCGGAACAGAGATCAGGGGAAGCACGACACGAGAATTGTATCGGTTTGGATCTCCCTTGTCGTGACGACCGAATCGTCGTAGCCTCTGGACTCCCGTGTCGAAATCCGCAGACATTCGGCGTGTGGCGCTCGTCGCCGCGCTCGTCCTCTTCGTCCTCCCGTGGACGGCGGGTGGCGCGTGGGCCCAGGAGAACGAGGCGCGGGAGGTGCCGGCGCTTGAGGTGTCGGCCGGGGCCTGGGCCATGACCGACCTCCGGAGTGGCGAATACCTGGTCGGGGAGGGGGCCTCCACGGAGCTGTCGATGGCCTCTACGACCAAGATCATGGCGGCCCTGGTCGCCCTCCAGACGGACCTGGACGAGGAGGTCACCGTCTCCGAGGAGGCCGCCGCTTTCGCGGTTCCGGCCTACAGCAACGTGGGCCTTCTGCCCGGCGACGTCTTGAGCGCGCGGGAGCTGTTGATGGCGACCATGATCTCCTCGGGTGACGACGCCGCCTACGCCCTGGCCGAACACGTCGGGGACGGCAGCGTCGAGAGCTTCGTCGGAATGATGAACGAGAGGGGCGGAGAGATGGGCCTCAGGAACACCAGCTTCGAGAACCCGGTCGGTTTCGACGCCCGCGGCCACCACACGAGCGCCGGGGACCTCGCGGAGATGACGCGGGTGGCGATGGAGGACCCCGCCTTCAGGGAGATGGTCTCGACGGAGTACGCGACCATCGCAACACCTTACCGCGAGATCCCCCTCACCAACACGAACGAGTTGCTCTTCGCCTACCAGCCCGCCACCGGCGTCAAGACGGGGACCACGCCGGCGGCGGGGGAGAGCCTCGTCTCCTCGGCCACGATGGGGGACGAGGAATACGCCTTCGTGATCCTCGACGCCGGGGAGGACCGTTTCGCCGCCTCCAGGCGCGCCTTCGAGCACGCCTTCGCCGCCTACGACCGGACTGACCTCGTCGTGGAGGGCAGGAGCTACGCGGGGTCCGACGTGCCATACCGGCGCGGGGAAAAGATCGACCTCGCCGCCGCGGGGGGCGTGGAGGGGCTCGTCGACGCGAGCCCAAAGGTCGAGCGGGAGGTCAGTGTCGTGAAGGATCCGCCCGCCACGGCCCGTCCCGGGACGGAGCTCGGGGAGGTCGTCGTGAGGGTCGACGGGGAGAAGGTCGGGGAGAGCCCGCTCGTCGCCCGGAGGGGCTACGAGGAGGCCTCGCTGTGGGAGCGGGTGTGGTATACCGTCGAAGGGGTTTTCGCGTAGAGAGATCCGCATGGGAAAGGTGAACGTCATGATCCTGACCGTCACCCTGAACGCCGCCGTCGCCCGCACGCTGGTCGTACCCAGCCTGACCCTGGGACACCGTCACCGCGCACCCGAAAGCGTCACGCTCGCGGGCGGGAAAGGCATGAACGTGGCCCGCTCCTTGCGCACCTTGGGCGTGCCGGTGCTCGCCGCCGGGTTCGCCGGCGGGCGCAACGGGGATGCGATCCGGGACGGCTTATCGGAGGCGGCAATCCCCTTCGACCTCGTGGAGATAGAGGGGCACTCGCGCACCTCGACCGCCATCGTCGATCCCATGTCCGGCACACAGACCGAGATCAACGAGTACGGCCCTGACGTCACCCCCGCGGAGGCCAGGGAGTTCTCCCTGCGCCTCGAGCACCTGATGGAGTACGCCACGGCGGTCGTCTTCGCCGGCAGTGTCCCGCCGAACATGGAGGAGAGCTTCCTCGTCGGCCTCGTGCGCCGCTCGCGCGAACGCGGCCTCTACACGGTGGTCGATTCCCCGCCCTCCACGCTACGGGCGGCACTCAAGGCCGACCCCTCGCTCGTCAGCCCGAACCAGCACGAGGCCGAGAGCGTCGCGGGCTTCGACTTTATAGAGGAGGCGGACTTTCCCTTGGGCCTCTCCCGGCTCGTCGATCTCGGGGCCGCCGACGCGTGCGTGACCTCCCCCGAGGGCCGCTCCTACCTGACTACCGAGGGTGGCATCGTCTCGGCCCTCGCGCCCCGGATAGAGGCCGTCTCCACCATCGGCAGCGGCGACGCCTACCTCGCGGGCCTGCTCGCCGGCCTCTTGCACCGCGAGCTCCCGCCCGTGGACGCCGTCCGCCTCGCCGCCGGCTGCGCCGCCGCCAACGCCGAAACCCTCGGCGCCGGCCAATTCGAAGCCCGCCGCGCCGAAGAGCTCGCCGACTCCATCCAGGTCGAGGTCCTCGACCGTAGCCTCGAAGGGAGCAGGAGTTAAGAGCGCCCTCGACTTCTGACCTCCCGGCTTGAGTAGAAAAGTCCCTTCCGTGAGAGATCCGGCGTCCTGCCGGCACCCTCAAGGGTCGTGCCCGCCTGGGTCGCCGCCCTTCGCGGCCCTGGCAGGAGGACCATAGCCGGCCGCTGATAGCTCATTGCGTCGTGCTAGAATGGCGGGGTCGAAAGTCACCTTACACGAGACGGAGGTACGGGGTCATGGCGGTTGCCGAGGTAACGGACGCCTCTTTTGAGAGCGACGTCCTGCGGTCCGAGAGGCCGGTAATAGTGGATTTTTGGGCGCCGTGGTGCGGGCCTTGCAAGAGGATCTCCCCGATACTCGAGGAGATGAGCGAGGAGCGCGAGGACGTACAGTTCGTGAAGCTGAACGTGGACGACAACCCGCAGACGGCCATGAGCTACAGCATCTCCAGCATCCCGACCATCGCCCGCTTCGAGGGCGGGGAGGTCAAGGAGCAGGCCGTGGGCGCCCTGCCCAAGCCCCAGCTCTCGGCCCGGCTCGGCCTGTAAAGACCGTCTTCCGGCCGGGATCGCGATTGCCAGAAGGAATCCTTGCGGTTAGAATCCCTGGCGCGTCAGGCCTGCGGAACCCGGTGTCGCCGGGCGCGCGGGGCGTTGTAGAAACTCTGAAGAGGAGGTTAAAGAGATGAACTTCAAGCCTTTGGGAGACCGGGCACTTGTGAAGATCGTCGAACGTGAAGAGCAGACGGCTTCGGGGATAGTACTTCCCGACACGGCCAAGGAGAAGCCACAGACGGCCGAGGTCGTGGCCGTCGGCGAAGGTAAGCTGGACGACAATGGTCAGCGCGTGCCGATCGACTTTAGTCAGGGCGACGTCATTGTCTTCGCCAAGTATTCTGGGACTGAGATCAGCCTCGAAGGCGACGACTACATGATCCTCGACGCCGACGACATCCTCGGCATCGTCGAGAACTAGCCCGGCCAAAGAGCATCGGTCACAGGGGGTGCCGGGTTCCGAGAGGACGCCCGGCGCCCCGACTTTAGCCGCTTTCGGGCAACTGTTCCCGGGACGAAAGGTAGAACGGTCCAGTACGCGCGAACGCTGCGGAGGGGCGATAGGGGCAGGGAGGTCGTGGACCTCCAGACCCGCCTCCAGGCCCTCGGCTTCGATCTCGGTAACCTCGGCATAGACGGCGTCTTTCGCGAGAGGACGGAGAGGGCCGTGAGGGGTTTCCAGCGGTCGCTCGGGCTCCTGGCGGACGGCCTGGTCGGCCCTACCACCTGGCGGGAGGTCGTCGAGGCGGGCTACCGCCCCGGCGGACGCCTCCTCTACCTGCGCCAGCCGCCGTTCCGCGGCACCGACGTCGTGGAGCTTCAACGGATGCTCAACGACCTTGGCTTCGACCCCGGTTCCGTGAACGGCCTCTTCGACGCGCGCGCCGCCCGCGCCGTGCGCGACTTCCAGAAAAACGCCGGCCTCCAGGACGACGGGGTCGTCGACGCCGCCGTCTTCAAGACCCTCAACACCTACGCCGCCCAGACTCTAGGCACCCACCAGCTCCCGGATAAGAGCGGAGGGTACTTCCCCGAAGACCTCTTCTCCGGCACCATCGTCGTCGACGCCGCCCACGGTGGGAGGGACACCGGCCACGTCGCCAGGGGCGGCCTCTCGGAGGCTGACCTCAA
>JACDFX010000101.1 GCA_013815575.1 Rubrobacter sp. | reverse complement strand
GTGCAAGGGTGTGCTCGCGACGCCTCTTCGCCAGCCCCGACGCGGCCCTCCACTCGGCGCTGCCCGTCGGGGTCCTGGCCCTAGTCTCCCGGTCGCCCGGTCTGCGCGGGCCGTTGTCCGCGTTTTTGATGGGCTGGGCGGGGCACGTGCTCGCCGACGCGCTCACCCACGCGGATGATGCGCGTCCGGTCCTGTGGCCTGTCTCGGGTCGGCGCTTCCGAAGCCCGGTCTCCTACTGGGACCGCTCGCACCACGCCCGGGCCTTGACGGTTGTCGAGCACGGGGCGTTGATGCTCTTGGCGGCGTGGTCCACCTCGCGCCGGTTGCACCCTCACCCTTGCGGTGCGCAGGGGAGCTAGGCTTCCGGCATGGAGACCTACTCGCACGCGTTCTTTACCTGGGCTGTGTCCAAGCATGGTGTGAAGGCGGGACGGGCGGCGGGAATAGCCGCGGCCGCGGGGGCGGTCTTCCCCGATCTCCCCTCCTTCGCCGGCACCGCCTACTACGTGGGCACGGCTTACCTCCGGGAGGGATGGGACTCCATGCACTCCGAGGAGCTGCTGGAGGCGATCTACTTCAGCGGCCCGTTCGGGGGCACGGGGAGCGTACTGCACTCGGCCGTGCCGGTAGTGGCGCTGGTCGTCCTCTACCGGGTCCTCCGACTCGGGAGGAGCGACCGGCACCGAGTTCTGCTGTGGTTCCTTCTCGGCTGGCTCGGGCACACCGTCGTCGACTTCCTCACCCACGTGGACGACACCAGGCCGCTCTTCTGGCCGGTCTCGGACTGGAAGTGGTCCAGCCCCATCTCCTACTACAACCCCCTGTACTACGGCAGGGAGTTCTTCGCGGTAAGCCACGGGCTCATGCTGCTCACGATCGCGTGGCTGCTGCTCAAGAGGATCTCGGGCCGTCACAAGAAGCCGGAACCCCCCGTCGAGTAGCTTCTGCAGGCCTACTCCTCAAGCGGCCACAGGGACTCCGGGGGTAGAGAGACGGTAACATTCTGTCCCTCGCGCACCCCAGCATCGGGCGGGACGGCCACCCTGAGGCCGACGCCGTTCGCTTCGAGGGCGCAGTCTATCCTGGTGCCTAGGTAGACGACGCGGGTGATACGGGCGGGAAAGGAGTTCTCTCCGGGTCCGAGACGCGCGGCCTCGGGCCGGATCGCAAGCGTTACGCTCCCCGGCCCGGCGGCCCTCGCGAGGCTCAAGTTCCCGAGGGCGGTCTCGACCCTACCATCTCTCGCCCGGCCGGGGATAAAGTTGGTCGCGCCGAAGAAGGTGGCGATCCGGCGCGTTGCGGGCCGGTCGTAGAAGGCCTGGGGCTCGGCGTACATCTGGAGCTTCCCGTCAAAGAGGAGGGCGATACGGTCGGCGAGGACGACGGCCTCCTCCTGGTCGTGGGTGACGAAGACGGTGGTGTAGCCCCCCTGCTCCTGCACCTCCCGCACGAGCTCGCGCATCTCGCCGCGCAGCGAGGCGTCGAGCGCGCTCAGGGGCTCGTCCAGGAGCAGCAGGCGCGGCCCGGTGACGAGGGCGCGGGCCAGCGCCACCCGCTGCTGCTGACCGCCGGAGAGTTCCCCGGGGCGGCGGTCCGCGAAACCGTCCATGCGCACGCTCCGAAGGGCACCGTCCACCCGCTTCTCTATCCGGTCGCGCGGGACGCTTCGCATCCTGAGCCCGAAGCCGATGTTCTGGGCGACGCTCATGTGCGGGAAGAGCAGGGGCTTCTGGAAGACCATCGCGGCCCCGCGCCTCTCCGGCGGCACGTCGTTCATCCGGTCCCCGTCAACCAGGATCTCCCCGGATGTTGGGCGCAGGAGGCCGGCCACGATCTTGAGCGCCGTCGTCTTGCCGCATCCCGAGGGACCGAGAAACGCAACGAGCTCCCCAGGCTCGACCCCGACCGAGACGCCGGTGAGCGCAGGAGAAGAAGCTCCGCTGTAGCGGTGCGAGAGGTCCCTGAGCTCCAGGCCAGCGCTCACGAATCGCCCGCCGCGCGCGAGCTTCCGGTCTTCGAGCTTCGCCTATCCCACGGTCTGGTCATCGAAATCTACCTCGGCTTCCTCGATGGTTTCGTTCTCGACCAGCGGTATCTCTTTCCCCTGTCTCCGCCGCCGTAGCAGGGCCGCCACCAGGACGATCGCGATCACGATCCCGAAAACCGCCAGCAGGACCTGGACGTACTGCGGTGCCCTCTCCCCGAAAAACGAGTAGATGAACGTGGCCGGAGCCATCCCGATTATCGTGGCGATCATGAACCGCCAGAAACGCATACTGGTGAGGCCGGCCGCGTAGGAGACGACGTCGAAGGAGACGACGGGCACGAGGCGCGCGAAGAGCACGGCGTACGCGCCCCAGCGCAGAAACCAGCGGTCCGCCGCCCCGAGATGCGCCCGGCCGACGATGGCCTCGGCAGGCCCCCGTCCCAGAAACCGCGCTATAGAGAAGCTCACGGCCGCCGCCAACGACGCGCTCGCCAGGCTCAACATCCCGCCCCAGAAGACCCCGAACGCGAGGCCGTTGGCGAACGATAGGAGGAAGGCCGGGAGGGGGGCGACGAGGGCCTGCAGGACCATCAGCAGCGCCGAGACGATAGGCGCCCACGCCCCGAAGGAGAGGATGTAGTCCCTTAGCCCCGCGACGTCCCCGCGGCCCAGGATCTCCAGCGCCAGGTCCACCTCGCGCCTGAAACCCTCGGAAAAGAGGTACGCCAGGCCGAACGCGGCCAGGACCGTCAGACCCAACGCGAACCTGACCCACCTGACGGCCCGGGGACCGAGCGTCATCGGGCACCCGACAGGGCAAGGTCGCCAGCCACTACGGCAGCACCATCCCCGGAGCGCCGCTCAGACCGACCGCTTCCCCGAAGGTTCGCGCCCGCTGCTAAGATCGGGGGATGCTCGACGAGGAACTCCGGGAGGGTGCCAAACCCTTCTACATGCTGCCCGCCCGAATCCTGGCGAAGGGGGGCGTCACCGGCAACGTCCTCACGGTGTCTGGCCTCTGCGTAGGAGCGCTCTGCCTGGTGGCTGTAGCCCTCGGCCTCAACCTCCTGGCGCTCGTCCTCTGGCTCCTCAACCGGCTCCTGGACGGCCTCGACGGGGAGGTGGCCCGCCTGCGCAGCGAGAGCTCGGAGTTCGGTACGTTCGTGGACATCATGGCGGACTTCCTCGTCTACGGCGGCTTCCTCGTCGCCCTCGCCGTCCAGCACCAGGACGCCAGGCTGGCCCTGGTCGCGCTCTTCTTCGCCTACTACCTCAACGGCACGGCGTTTCTCGCCCTCTCCGGTATCCTTGAGCGGCTGAAGAGGGAGCGGCAGACGGATCGGGGGCTTCACTTCCGCCGCTCGCTGACGGAGGGGTTCGAGACCATCGTTGCGGGCGCACTCTTCCTCTTGCTGCCGGAGCACGTCTCCACCATAGCCTGGATCTTCGCCGGGATGGTCCTCTTCTCGGCGGCCCAACGGCTCCACGATGGATGGCGAATTTTGAATCAGGTCCGTTAGCCCACTCCTCGCCGCCATCTCCGGTCGTACGCTCACGAGACCTTACCAAGCCCCACAAATCCGTTGCCCCCGTCCCTCTCCGAGGATCTCAGGAAGTGGAGGGCAACCACGAGGGCCAGGACGGCCGGGAGAGCGAAGACTATCGCGAGCGACGACGTTATAACGGGGTCGTTTCCCGAGGCTGCGGAGAAGAGGAGCATCGGAAGGGTGACGACGTTGCCGCCCCCGATCAGGATCGTCAGGACGTACTGTCCCCAGGAGATCAGGAACGCGAACAGCCCGGCCACGGCAACGCCGGGGACGACCTCGGGCAAGGTCACGTGGACGAACGTCTGCCAGGGGTTCGCCCCGAGGGTGCGGGCGGCCTCCTCCGCCTCGCCGGTCCGCTCGGCGAAGATGCTCGTCATGATAATCGCGGTGTACGGCACCGTCGGCACGAGGTGCACCAGGAACACACCAAAGGCCGTGTCGGCGAGACCGAGCCTGATGAACGTGAGGTGGACGCCCATCGTAGAGGCGAGCGGCGGGACGAGTATCGGGAGGAGGACGAAGAAAATCACGGCCCCCTTGAACCGCCACTCGTAGCCGCCCAGGGCCATCCCCGCCGGCGTCCCGGCCGCCACCGAGGCGACCGCGACCGCCATCCCTATGAGGAGGCTGTTGAGCGTGGCACCGAGGACGCGCCCGCCCGGTTCCATGACGGAAGCGACCCCGCGTAAGGACCACTCCGTGGGCAGGAGGTCGGGGAAGCGCCACTCGCCGGCAAAGGCCCACAAAAAGAGCGGCACGAAAGGCAGGGCCACCAGCACCGTCACGACGAGGAGGCCCGCGTTGCTCCTTTTCTTACCCACGGCCAAGGTCCCTTGCGAGCCGGAGGTAGAGGGCGGCGAAGATCGCCGTGAACAGCGAGATCAGGACGTTAATGGCCATCGCCACCGGCCGGGCCGAGAGCTCTACGTCCTTGTACTCGTTGTAGGCCATGACCGGCAGTATCGTGGGGTAGGTCCTGCCCAGCAGGTACGGCACCTCGAAGGCGCCGAAGGTGAAGGCGAAGACGAGGAGGCTGGCTGCGACGATGCCGGGCGAGATGACCGGGAAGACCACGTACCAGAACCTCTGCCAGGTGTTCGCCCCGAGCGTGCGCGCGACGTCTTCGAGCTCCCCGGCCACGCCCCGCAGCGCGGCGAGCACGACCAGGGCGACGAACGGCACCTCCTTCCAGACGTAGGTCAGGATGATGCCGGCGGAGTAGCGGTCGTAGAGGAGCGCGGGGAACTCTCTGGGCTGCCCGATCAGGCCGAGGGCCGCGGCCAGGCGCGCCCCGAGGCCTGTCTGGGAGACGACGAGCGCGATTCCGACCGCCGCGAGGAGGTGGGGGATCGTGATCGGCAACTGGAACACGACGGCCGAAAGGCGACCGCTCGACCGCCTGAGGGTCATCGCCGCCAGCACGGCTAGCACCGTGGAGACGGCCGTCGACACCCCCGCGATGTAGACGGTCAGGAGAAACGAGTCGAGAAAGTCCCCGCCGGAGAGGACCTCGCGGTAGGCGTCGAGGCTTACGCGCGTCTGCCCGATGGCGGGCATGTAGCCTACGGACTGTACGACGGCCGAGACGAGTCCCCCGGCGAAGAGGATCCCGATGACCACCAGCGCCGGGGCGAGGAGCAGGGCTATCTTGAGTCGTCCGCCCAAACTACTCCTTCAGAACCTTCTCTTGCCAACCGTCCTCCAGCTGCAGGAGCCACTCGGAGCGGGCCTCGGGCACCCGGTTTTTCTGGAGCACGTCGGCGGGAAGTGCCGCTCTGCCCCCCGTCTCGGTCAGGGCACCGCGGGCGTCTGCGGGCAGCCGGTCCACGTCGAGGGTGGTCAGGTCTCCCCAGCCCTCGGGGTCCTGCTTGGCGATCTGGGCCTCCGGGCCCTGCAAGAAGTTGGCGACCACCTGCGCCCCGGCCTTGTTGGGCGAGTTGAACGGGACGGCGACGTAGTGGGTGTTGCTCAAGGTTCCACCCTCTAGCAGGTACGTGCGGGTGCTCTCTGGGAAGAGCCCCTTGTCGACCTGGCGCTGGGCGAGCTGCGGATTGTAGCCCATGGAGAGGTGAACCTCACCGTTCTGGTAGAGTTCGTCTAGTTTGGCCGAGGACTCCGGGTAGGTCTCGCCTTCGCGCCACAGGTTCGGTTCGATCCCGTTCACAAACTCGTAGACCTCAGGAGAGTTCTCCGCGAAGACCGCCTCGTCGAAGGGCTTCTGGTACGCCTCCGGCCCGCCCGCCAGGTCGTAGAGCGCCTGCTCGATAAAGGCGTTGCCGGTGAAATCCGGCGGGGCCGGGTAAGTGAAGCGCCCGGGATTTTCCTCCGTCCACTCCTGCAGCTCTTCCATGTTCTTCGGCGGGTCCTCGACCTTCGCGGAATCGTAGATCATGACGAACTGCGCCCTGCCCCAGGGGGCCTCGCGGCCCTCGACCGGCAGGCCGAAATCACGGTTTATGGAGGGGCTCTCCCAGTCTATGTACCTCGCGTTCGGGAGCCGCTCGGCCCAGGGCCCGAACCAGAGGTCGGCCTCCGCGCCGGTGGCGAAGTTCTCGCCGTTGATCCAGACCAGGTCTATCGTCCCCTCCTCCTTGCCGGCGGCCTTCTCGTTGACGAGCTTGTTCACCGCGTCGGCGGTGTCCGTCAGCGGGACCCGGTTCAGCTTGATGCTGTACTCTTTCTTCAGACGCGGGGTCACGTAGTCGTCCACGTAGGCGTTGATGGCGTCGTCCCCACCGTAGAGGTGGAAGTTCACGGTGGTACCGCGGGCCTCCTTCCTGAGGTCCGCGAAAGCACGGCCCTCACCCGGGGCGCCCGCGTCGCCGTCCCCCGCGCCACCGCAGGCGGCCAGCAGCGACGCCGCGGCCAGTAAAAACATCACCAGGACTATAGATCTCAAAACGGACGCTCCTCGTCTTCGGACTCACACATCTTCGGGCCCCGGTCGGGTACGAGGTGGGACGTGGCGCGGATCAGAACGCCGGATGGAACACTATGCTCCACCCCTCCTCCTCAACCATCCGGGGATCAGGGAGA
>JACDFX010000495.1 GCA_013815575.1 Rubrobacter sp. | reverse complement strand
TGACCTTCGAGGCGATCTCGAATAAGGTTGGGCGGCACAAGGTATGGACCACGGCGGCGCTCATGGGCCAGCACCCGATGCCCGCCGAGGCGGCCGAGACCGTCGTTGACCTGCTCGGCCTCGACGCCGAAGTATCGAAGGCGCTGCAGGAAATCCCGATGCGCGGGGGTCTCGAAACCGACGTCCCGACCGACCCGACGATATACCGCATACACGAGATCACGCAGGTCTACGGCACGACCATAAAGGCCCTCATCAACGAGGAGTTCGGCGACGGCATCATGAGCGCCATCAACTTCAACATGGACATAGAGCGGGTCGAGAACCCAGAGGGGGACCGAGTCAGGATCACCTACGAAGGCAAATACCTCCCGTACCAGTGGTCATGATCCCCGGCGAACTCCTGCCCGCGGACGGCGAAGTACGACTCAACGAGAACCGCCAGACCACCACCGTAACCGTCGCCAACACCGGCGACCGCCCCATCCAGGTCGGTAGCCACTTCCACTTCTTCGAGACGAACAGATCCCTCAAGTTCGACCGGGAACAGTCTTACGGCATGCGCCTGGGCATACCGGCCGGAACGAGCGTGCGATTCGAGCCCGGCGACGAGCGCGAGGTCGGCCTCGTCGCCATCGGGGGCCGCAGGATCGTTAAAGGACTGAACGGCCTTACCGAGGGGCCGCTGGACGACCCTGGCGTCAGAGTAGCGGCGCTGCGGCACGCCCATGAGCGGGGGTTCATGGCGTGAGCGGGATTTCCAGGCGGCGCTACGGTGGAATGTTCGGGCCCACGACCGGCGACCGGCTGAGGCTCGCGGATACTTCGCTCATCGTGGAGGTCGAGCGGGACCTGACGCTCGCGGGAGAGGAGGCTACCTTCGGGGGTGGCAAGTCCATCCGCGAGGGGATGGCCCAGGGGACGGCCACGCGCGAGGAGGGGGCTGCGGACCTCGTCGTCACAAACGCGCTCGTGCTAGACCACTCCGGGATCTTCAAGGCCGACATAGGTGTCAAGGACGGGCGTATCTCGGCCATCGGCAAGGCTGGCAACCCGGACACGATGGACGGGGTGACCGTCGAGATCGGGGCCTCGACGGAGATCATCGCCGGCGAGGGCAAGATCCTGACGGCCGGCGGCATCGACACCCACATCCACTTCATCTCCCCGCAGCAGACGACGCACGCGATAGCGTCGGGCGTAACCACCATGATCGGGGGCGGGACAGGGCCGGCTACCGGCACGAACGCCACGACGTGTACGCCCGGCGCCTGGAACCTCGCACGCATGATCCAGGCCGTAGAGAACCTGCCGCTGAACTTCGGCTTTCTCGGTAAGGGCAACTCCTCGAACCCGGAGGCGCTGCGCGAACAGGTCAGGGCCGGCGCCTGCGGCCTCAAGCTGCACGAGGACTGGGGCACGACGCCCCGGGCCATCGACACGTGCCTCTCCGTCGCCGACGAGATGGACGTGCAGGTCGCCATCCACACCGACACCCTGAACGAGGCCGGCTTTCTCGAAGACACGGTCGCCGCTTTCGGGGGACGCACGATCCATACTTACCACACCGAGGGCGCTGGCGGCGGCCACGCCCCCGACATCATCGAGCTCTGCGGCGAGCCGAACGTGCTTCCGAGCTCGACCAACCCGACCCGGCCGTACACGACGAACACTGTGGACGAGCATCTGGACATGCTCATGGTCTGCCACCATCTCAGCCGGGAGGTTCCGGAGGACGTCTCGTTCGCCGAGAGCCGCATCCGGGCCGAGACCATAGCGGCGGAAGATGTCTTGCACGACATCGGGGCATTGAGCATGATGTCCAGCGACTCGCAGGCGATGGGCCGGGTCGGAGAAGTCTGGATCAGGACCATCCAGACCGCCTCCAAGATGAAGTCCCAACGCGGCCCGCTCCCCGAAGACACCGACCGCAACGACAACCACAGGGCCAAACGATACGTCGCCAAGCTGACCATCAACCCGGCCATAACCCACGGCGTCTCCGACCACGTCGGCTCCGTCGAGGCCGGCAAGCTCGCCGACCTCGTCCTGTGGAGCCCTGCCTTCTTCGGGGTGAAGCCGGAGCTGGTGCTCAAGGGCGGCCTCATAGCCTACGCCCAGATGGGCGACCCGAACGCCTCCATCCCGACCCCCGGGCCCGTCTTCGGACGCCCGATGTTCGGCGCCTACGGCTCCGCGCCGGCCGCCACCGCGCTGACGTTCGTATCCGGCCACGCCGCGGAGGACGGTCTCGGTGAGAGTCTGGAACTGCGGAAGCCGCTCGTGCCCGTGCGAAACACCCGTGCGCTTGGCAAGAAAGACTTGATCCACAATAACCTTCTCCCCGACGTAAAAGTCGACCCCGAGACCTACGAAGTTCG
>JACDFX010000494.1 GCA_013815575.1 Rubrobacter sp. | reverse complement strand
CATAACCTACGCGCACCTGGTCTTCGGGGAGCAGGCGCCGAAGTACTTCTCCATCCAGAGGGCGGAGCGGGTCGCGCTCTGGATCAGCCGTCCTTTGACCATCTCCAGGCTCCTGCTCAGGCCCGTGGTGTGGGTGGTCAATGCTTCGACGAACTTTATCCTGCGGCCCTGGGGCATCCGGCTCGGGGAGGAGGCGGAGGCCCACTCGGAGGAGGAGCTGCGAATTATGATCACCTCCTCCACCGCCTCGGGCGTGCTCGACCCGGAGGAGCGCGAGTACTTGAACAACGTCTTCGACTTCGGGGACCGGGTGGCGCGCGAGATCCTGGTTCCGAGGCCGGACATCGAGGCCCTTCCGAGCGATGCCCCGCTGGCGGAACTCGCCGAGAGGGCGGCCTTCGGCCGCTACACGCGCTACCCGGTCTACGAGGGGGAGCTGGACAATATCCTGGGCGCCGTCCACGTCAAGGACCTCTTCCGGGCGGCGGGGGAGGACCCCAAAGGCTTCGACATCAGGAGCGTGATCCGGGAATGCCTCGTGGTGCCGGAGAACAAGCCCATCGAGCAGATCCTCAGGGAGTTCCAGACGCGCAAGCTGCAGATGGCGATAGTCATAGACGAGTGGGGCTCTGTTGAGGGCCTGATCACCATCGAGGACGTCCTGGAGGAGATCGTCGGGGAGATACAGGACGAGTTCGACGAGGGCGAGGCCGCCATCGAACCGATAGGCGAAGGCCTCTTCGCCGTTGACGGCCGCATCCCGATCACCGACGTCAACGAGCACTTCAACCTCGACCTCCCACACGAGGACTTCGAGACGATCGGAGGCTACGTCCTTGGCTCCCTGGGACGCCCCCCCGAGGCCGGCGACTCCGTGGAGGCCGACGGCGCCACCCTCCACGTCAAGAGCGTCGACGGCCAGCGCGTCTCCATGCTCACCCTCCGGCGCGGCGAGTAAATCTTCCACGGAGGGGCGAGAATCCCTCCCTAGGCTCGACCTCATGCCGGCGTTGTAACCGAACCGTTACGTATGCGTCGCTTCTCTGCAATCCCTCTCCCGTAGAGTAGCCCAGCGTCCGCGAAAGCGGGCGTCGAGTTGTGGGCCGCGACCTGAGAGGGATGTGATCCGTGTACTTCGCCCCCTGGTGGCTGCTTCTGATCTGCCTGCCGGTCGCCGCCCTGGCCGCGTTCCTGGCGCTGCGGGGTACGCAGATGTCGCGTCGAACCCTCTACGTCTTGTCGGTCGCCCTCTCCCCGGTGCTCCTGCTCGGGGCCGCCTTCGTGGCGGTCGTGGTGTCCACCGCCCTCTCGGTCGTCTTCGAGCCGGCGCCGCAACCGTCCACCCGGCCCGTCAGGACGGAGCTGACGTCTCCCGAGCCGACCAACCCCACGACGTTCGAGGAGACGGTTCTCGAGACAACGACCCCGTCAGCCTCCCCGGGCGCCTCTCCATCCGCCTCGCCTGCCGCTTCCCCGTCCGCGTCTCCGGCTGCCGGTGGATGACGGCCCGGCGGGTGTGTCGACGTACGGGGCACCCGCCCGGGCCTCTGCTAACATTGCACGGTTGTTTGACCTGAAATTCCTGGCTAGATCGGCGGGTGCGTTGGCGACTGAGACAGAACGCAAGAGAGGGGTAGAGGCCCTTACGACCGGGGCGATGGCGGACGTCTGGGGGTGGGTGCAGGGCAAGATACCGGCCGGCGTCGAGGTCTTCGACGCCCACGCGCACATCGGCGCGGACGTTGACGGACGAACGGTGACCGCCGAGGGTATGCGCGAGCAGATGGAGGCCGCCGGCGTGGCGAGGAGCATCGTCTTCCCCCTGAACGATCCAAATGCCCGGGACGACTACTCTGGCCCCAACGACGTGATCTGGAACGCCCACGAGGAGTACCCCGGCTCCTTCGTCCCGTTCTTTCGCCTCAACCCGCACCTGGACTACGACGGGGAGTTCGCACGCTGCCTCGAGCGGGGCTTCATGGGGCTCAAGCTCCATCCCGTCTCCCAGCACTTCGAGTTGGACGACCCCCGCGCGGTAAGGCTCTTCGCGATGGCGGCTGAGGCGGACCTTCCGGTCCTGATCCACGCCGGGTTTGCCATGCAGCGGATCGTCGAGCCCCTGCTGCCGACCGTCGAAGCCCACCCGGAACTGCGCCTGATCCTGGGACACGCCGCGATGGTCGAGGTACTCGACGCGGCGCGCGCCTTCGAGGGACACCCGAACGTGCTCTTCGAGACGTCGGTAGTGCGGGCCAAAGACCTGTACGTGCTCTTCTCGACGCTGGACCCGGCGCGTATAAGCTACGGCTCGGACATCCCTTACGGGGACCTGCCGTCCACGCTGCACGGCACCCTGGCCGCCGCCGAAGCCGCTGGCGTGCCGGAC
>JACDFX010000100.1 GCA_013815575.1 Rubrobacter sp. | reverse complement strand
GTCACGACTACCTGCACACGCTGTTCCGCATGCTCTTCTACGTGTCGTTGCCGCTGTACGTGATCCTGACTATAGCCATCTTCGCGGGTGGCGCCGGAGGAAACGGTTCGTCGCCCGGCGGGTTCACGTTGATCGCCTTCATGGCCCAGTTCACGGCGAGCGCCTCGTACAACATCACCTACGCACCCTACGTCTCGGACTACTCACGCTACCTGCCGCGGTACACCCGGCCGCGGGCCATCATAGCGGCCGTCTTCTTCGGGGCGGCGGGCTCGGCGGTCTGGCTAATAGCGCTCGGGGCCTGGCTCGCGACGCGCCTGGACGCCACGGACGCGCTCGTGTCTCTCCGCGACGCCGGCGACTCGGTCTTCGGGGGGCTCGGGGTGGTGCTCGCGCTCTCCTCGGTGGCGGCGCTCGTGGCGACGATGGGCATAAACGCCTACGGGGCGATGCTCACGACCGTCACCGCCATAGACGCCGTAAAGAAGGTGGAGCCGACCCGGCGGTTGAGGGTGGTGACCATCCTGGCGCTGGCGGTGTTGTGGGTCGTGATCTCCCTGAGCATCTCGGCGGGGGCCGTGAGCGTGCTCTTCGCGGCGCTCATCATGATGCTGTACCTGCTCTCCCCGTGGACGGCGGTCAACCTCATAGACTACTTCTTTGTCCGTCACGGCCGGTATGCCATAACCGAGCTCTTCGTCGCAGACGGACTCTACGGGACGTGGGCCTGGCGCGGCATCACCGCCTTCCTCGTCGGCCTCGCCGCGAGCGTCCCCTTCTGGGTTCTCCCCGGTATCTGGACAGCACCTTTGGGCAACGTACTCCAGGGCATCGACGTTGCCTGGCTCGTCGGCCTCCTCGTCTCGGGTACTACCTACTACCTCCTGAGCCGGTCCCTGGACGTTGACGCCGAAACGAGCGAGGTTCGCGCCAGCGAGCAGAAGCTCGAAGGCGACCCGACCGGGGCCCCCTCCGTTTGAAGGAGAGGGTCCGGACCGTCAGGGCGAAGGTCTTCAACGCGCCCGGCGAGGCACTCGGCGACGAGGAGTTGCGTCTGGCGGGAGTACGGGACGACCTCGTTCGGGTGAGGCTACGGGCCAGCGGTGTCTGCGGCTCGGACCTCCACGTTACGGACGGGGACTGGACGGCTGAAGGGCCGCTCGTCCTCGGGCACGAAGGGGCGGGGTTCGTGGAAGAGGTGGGGCCCGGCGTGAGGGACGTGGGCGTTGGGGACCGCGTCGTGCTCTCGTGGTTCGCGCCCTGCCGGCGGTGCCGGAACTGCGCCCGGGGCCGGGCCTGGCTCTGCCAGAACACGAAGGCGCTGGAGAACACGTTGCCGGACGGCACGACGAGTTTCGTATCGTTCGAAGGGGTGCCCGTGCCGGCTTTTATGGGGCTCGGCACCTTCGCGGAGGCCACGGTGGTACCGGAGTCGGCGGCCGTACCCGTCGGCGACGACCTACCGTTCTCCGTGGCGGCCCTGATCGGGTGCGCCGTCACGACCGGCGTCGGGGCCGTGGTCAACACGGCGCGGGCCCGGCCCGGGGACTCCGCCGTCGTGGTCGGGTGCGGGGGCGTGGGGCAGGCGATCCTGCTCGGCCTCGGGCTCGTCGGCGCGGATCCGGTAATCGCGGTTGACCTCTCGGACGACCGCCTAGCGCTCGCCCGCGAGCTCGGCGCCACCCACGCGCTCAGGGGCGACGACCCCGACCTCGGGGATCACATCCGGTCCATCACCGGCGACGGCGCGGACCACGCCTTCGAGGCCATCGGGCGGGCGGCGACCATAGAGGTGTTGCCGTCGCTCGTCCGCCGCGGCGGGCAGGCCGTGATCGTGGGTATGCCAGCCGAGGGCGTTACCGTCCCTCTCGACCCCTTCGATCTTGCCGACAGTGGAAAAAGTGTTCTCGGCTGCAACTACGGCAGCAGCGTCCCGTCCGTGGACTTCCCCCGCCTGGCGCGCCTCTACGCCTCCGGCCGCCTCCCACTCGACCGCCTCGTCGGGCGCACCACCACCCTGGACGACGTGGACGGGGCGCTCGAAGACCTGCGTCGCGCCGCTGGCCTGCGCACCGTTATCGATTATGGAGACGGTTCGTGACGAGGTTGAACACGGTTATGGCGCAACTCACCCCGAAGCTTCGCGACGTGGAGGGGAACATCGAGATGGCCAGAAACGTCCTCTCCCGGCATGCAGCGGCGGATCTCCTCGTATTCCCCGAGCTTTTCCTGAGCGGCTACACGACGCGCGCGCCCGACGAACTCGCGCTCGACCTCGGCGGGCCCGAGGTGGGGGAGATGGCCCGTCTTGCCCTGGAGCACGATGCCGCCGTGGTCTTCGGCATGCCCGAGCGCGTGCCGGGCGGGGTCGCCAATTCCGCCGTCTTCGTGAACCGGCGGGGCGAAGTCGCGGGCTCCTACCGCAAGGCGCAGCTCTTCGGTGAGGAGAGGGGCGCCTTCGTCGCCGGGGACGAGCTGCTGGTAGTAGAGTTCGATGGGATCAAAGCCGGGCTGCTCGTCTGCTTCGACGTCGAGTTCCCTGAGGTCGCCCGCTCGCTCGCGTTGGCCGGGGCGGATCTCCTGGTCACGATCTCCGCCAACATGGACCCGTTCGGCCGCGACCACGACGTCTTCGCCACCGCCCGCGCCCTGGAGAACGGCCTCCCGCACCTCTACGTCAACCAGGTCGGTCGCGGCGAGACGTTTGACTTCGCCGGCGGGACAATGGCCGTCTCCGCCGACGGGGAGCGAATGGCCGAAGCCGGTGCTTCGGAAAGCGCGATCCGGGTCTCCCTCGAGCTCTCCGCCAGAAGTAAGGAGAGGCCGGAAGAGCTGAGGCCGGACTACCTGAACGAGATGCGCGGCCCTTTGCCGGTAGCGACGGCCCGCTAGACGCGGCGCACGGTCCCCCGCCGTGATCTCCAGGGGCCCGGAAGCGGTAATGGTCCTCGCGAGCCCTACGGCGCGATAGCCTCTACGGGTTCGCAGAGAGCCGACACCCGAAAGCTACCTCGTAATCCGCGCGTGGCCGCGGGCGATGCCGGCCCGGCGGGAGACGCGGTCGTCGGAGGCCAGCTCCGGGTTGGAGTGCTCCAGGATGTCCAGCCTCGCGGTGGTCCTCTCTATGCCGTCCTGTACCCGGCGCAGCCGCTCTTCCCACTCGCGCTCGGCCCGGGAACCGGGGACCTTTTCGTCGTCGGTACGAGTGCGTTGGATCTTCTCGGCCAGTTTTACGTAGCCCTCATAGTTGTCCAGATACCGGTCGTAGAACACGCGGAACATCTGGATCGGGAATTCGCCCGAAGGCCGCGCCTGGCCCGCGAGCGCGGTGCCCGACTTTACGTCGTCGTCCGGGTGGGGGCGCCTCACCGCACGGCTTTGTCGCCCGTCTCCCCCGGGGGACCCCGACGCCCGGGTTTCGGGCAGTCCCGCCGGTCTTCTGACCTCTTTGGCCTTCGGGGGCTGCTCCGGAGATGGCTCAGGGGGGCTGGGGACCATCGGCGCCCCCGCGTCAGGGCGCCGGGGCGTCCTCAGTTCCAGCAGCTCTTGTTTGGCCCGCTCGATGCTCCGCCCGGCGCCCTGGCGCGTGCGGACGTCCGGTTCGGCCTCTTCGCGCTCTGCCTCCGCGGCCCGCCGCTGTTCCTCCACGTGGGCGAAAAGACGGTCCTGTCCCTCGCGCAGGTGTTCCAGGCGCTCCTCGGCCAGGTCCACGTACAGGCGGGCGGTTCGAAAGGTACGCACGGCGACGAAGAGGGTGGCGACGCTAACCGCCAGGAGCGAAGCACCGGCAAACAGTAGTAGCGTCTGGGTCATGACCCTTGCCTCCCTGGAACGGCGCCCGTGTGGGCGCCTCGTCTACCTCACTTATAGCAGCGGGCGGGGCCGGATGGCAAGCGCCCGTTGCTGTCGGGCTCAAGCTTCGAGGTTCGTCATTACGTGCTTGATGCGGGTGTAGTCCTCGAGACCGTACATCGAGAGGTCCTTGCCGTGGCCCGAGTGCTTGAAGCCGCCGTGGGGCATCTCGGCAACGATGGGGATGTGCGTGTTGATCCAGACGCACCCGAAATCCAGCCGCCTGCTGACCCGCATCGCCCGCCCGTGATCCTTCGTGAAGACGCTGGAGGCCAGGCCGTAGCGGACGCCGTTGGCCCAGCGAACCGCCTCGGCCTCGTCGGAGAAGGGCTGGACGGTGATGACGGGGCCGAAGATCTCGTTCTGGGAGGCCTCGTCTTCCTGCCTCAGGCCCGCGACCACGGTCGGGGAGTAGAAGTACCCGGAGCCGTTGCCCGCCCTATGACCACCGGCTGTTACCTCGGCGTGCCCGGGGAGCCTCTCGACCATGCCGGTGACGTGCTCTAGCTGGGTGGGGTTGTTCAAGGGCCCGTATAGGACGCTCTCGTCGTCTGGAGCGCCCGTCTTGGTGTTCCTGGCCTGCTCGGTGAGGGCCGCCACGAAGTCGTCGTAGGCGCCGGGGGCGGCGAGCACGCGGGTTGCGGCTGTGCAGTCCTGGCCGGCGTTGAAGTAGCCGCCGACGGCTATGGCTTCGGCGGCGGCCTCGATGTCCGCGTCGTCGAAGACGATGACCGGCGCCTTGCCGCCGAGCTCGAGGTGGGTGCGCTTCAGGTCGCGCGCGGCGGCCTCGGCCACCTCCATCCCGGCCCGGACGGAGCCGGTGATGGAGACCATCTGGGGGATCGGGTGCTCGACGATGGCGCGGCCGGTGTCCCGGTCGCCGCAGACCACGTTGAAGACGCCCGGCGGCAGGAACTCCGAGGCGATTTCGGCGAGCATCACGGTCGAGATGGGCGTCGTGTCCGAGGGTTTGAGGACGATGGCGTTGCCGGCGGCGATTGCGGGGGCGAACTTCCAGACCGCCATCATCATCGGGTAGTTCCAGGGGGTTACTTGGCCGCAGACGCCGACGGGCTCGCGCCGGACAAAGGAGGTGTGGCCCTCCAGGTACTCGCCGGCGGACTTGCCTTCCAGGACGCGGGCGGCGCCGGCGAAGAACCGGATCTGGTCAACCGCCATGGGTATCTCTTCTTCCATCGTCAAACCGATGGGCTTGCCCGTGTTCTCCGACTCGGCCCGCACGATCTCCTCCGCCCGCTCCTCCAAAGCGTCGGCGATCCTGAACAGCGCGAGCTGCCGCGTGGCCGGCGTCGCGTCCCGCCACCCCTCGAACGCCTTCTCGGCGGCCTTGTAGGCCCGGTCCACGTCCTCCCTGCCCGAGACCGGCGCCCGGGCGAAAACCTCGCCCGTGGCGGGGTTCGTCAAGTCGTAAAACCGACCCTCGACGGGTTCCACGTGCTCCCCGTTCACGAAGTTCTTTATGCTCTTGATCTGCGTCTGCATTCTGTGTTCCTTTCTCTTGGCTGTTCAGCGCTTCGGCTAGTCAAACTGTTCGGGGTCCAGCGCTGGTGGTTGCGAGCACCTCCGCCGCGCAGTTGCGGCCCGGGGCCCCGAAGACCGCGCCGCCGGGCCAGGTGCCGGCCCCGCAGAGGTAGAGGTTCTCTATGGGCGTGCGGTAGCCGCCGTATCCGGTGACCGGGCGGTTGGCGAACATCCCGTCCGGCAGGATCTCCCCGTGGAAAATGTTGCCGCCCGTGATCCCGATCCGGGCCTCGATGTCCGGCGGACCCAAGATTTCTATCTCCTCGACGGCGCCCGGCAGGTTCGGCGCGTACTCCGCGAGCGTGTCCACGATGTTCCGCCCGATCTCCTCCCGGCGGCTTTCCCACGTTCCATCGGCAAGCCGGTAGGGTGCGTACTGGCAGAACAGGCTCATCGTGTGCTTGCCCGGCGGCGCGAGCCCGTCTTCGGTCGCGCTCTGGATGTAGCCGTCTATAAACGGCCGCCGGGACGGCTCGCCCCGCCCGCACTCCTCCCACGCCTCTTGCAGCGAACCCACCGAAGGGTTTATGACGATGCCGCCGGTATGCTGCGGCCCGATTTCCCTTCCCGGTAAGGCCGTGAAGTCCGGCAATTCGCCGAGCGCCAGCAGCACCTTGACCACGGAGCCCTCGACGCGCATCCCCTTCACGCCCTCGATGAGGTCGGCCGGCAAGTGCTTCTCCCCGACCATGCCGAGGTAGGTCCGGTGCGGATCGGCGTTGGAGAGGACGACGTCGGCCTCGAAGGAGCGGCCGTCTATGAGGTGAACACCCCTTGCGGCGCCGTCCCGGACATCTATCCCGGCGACCTCGGCGTCCGTGAGGATCTCGACCCCGGACTCTCGCGCGGAAGAGGCTATGGTCTGTGAGACGGCTCCCATACCGCCGCGGACGTATCCCCAGGCGCCCTGGTGGCCGCCGACTTCGCCCATGATGTGGTGGTACTTCACGTAGGCCGTGCCGGGGGTGCGCGGGCCGGCGTTCGTCCCGATCACCCCTCCCACGCACAGCACCGCCTTGAGCTTCTCGGACTCGAAATGCTCGTCCAGGACCTCCGCGACGCTCTTCTTCGTGAGCGTCCGCCAGTCCTCTTCCCCGTACGGGCCGTCGAAGGCACGGTCGATGTCCGCCTGCGCGGGAGCCCCGAGGTCGAGCAGCGGGCGCATCCTCGCGATTATGCGGTCCCACATCGCCCAGT
>JACDFX010000493.1 GCA_013815575.1 Rubrobacter sp. | reverse complement strand
TTCGAGAACATCGACGGGTTCAGGGAACAGCTCGCGAACCTGGAGGCACTTGGCCTGACCGAAGCGGAGAGGGCCGGGGTGGGCGAGGTGGAAGACGCCTTCGAAGCGAACGTGTTGGGGGTGGAAAATCTCCTAGCCGCAGACGAGTCCATCCGGGGAGACCTGCAGCAGTACATGCAGTTGCAGGCCGATCTGGACGACCTGCTGGACGAAGAGGTACAGCCGTGGACCAGCCGCCAACTCGCGGAGGCGGAAAGCGACGCGGGCGACGCGATCCGCAGCGTCTACGCGACCGTCGTTGCGTTCCTCGCCACCGGCCTGTTCGTCGGCGTCCTTACGGCGGCGCTCATCAACCGGGGGATCCTCGGATCCGTCCGCAGGCTGACAGAGGGGGCCGACAGGGTAGGCCGGGGCGAGTTGGACCACAGGATAGACCTGAACACCACGGACGAGCTCGGCGTGGTCGCCGGCGCCCTCAACGACATGCTGGACAGGCGCCGGGAGGCCGAGGGGGCGCTGGCGGAGAGCGAGGGACGCTTCCGCGGCCTCTCGGATGCCACGTTCGAGGGCATCGTCATAAGCGACGACGAGAAGGTTCTTCAAGTCAACCGCGCCTTTGCCCGGATGTTCGGCTACGGGCCGATGGAGGTCACCGGCATGAGCACGCTGGACTTCACGCTCCCCGAGTACCACGACCTGGCGCGGGAGCACATGCGCACGGGCGCCGAGAACCCGTACGAAGCCGTGGGCTTGAAGAAAGACGGCTCGACCCTGGACATAGAGTTGCGGGGGAGGGCCTCTACCTACCAGGGGCACACCGCCTACGTAACCGCCATACGCGACATCACCGAGCGCAAGCGGGCCGAAGAGGCGCTCCGCCAATCCGAGGCGCGCACCCGCGCCATAGTCGAGACGACCCCGGACGGGATCATCACCATGACGACCGACGGTATCGTCCATTCGTTCAACCGGGGGGCCGAGCGCATCTTCGGGTACGAGGCGGCCCAGGTCGTCGGCGAACCGCTCAGGAACCTGATGCCCGAACGCTTCAAGGTTCCACACGAAGAGGGCTTCCACCGCTACCTGAGGACCGGCGAGGCGCACGTGATCGACAAGGGACCAGCCGAGCTGGTGGGGCTTCGCGCAGACGGCACGGAGTTCCCGCTGGAGCTCTCTCTGGGCGAGATGCGCGAAGAGGGAGACGTCCTGTTCACGGGCATCGTGCGCGACGTCACCGGTCGCAAGAGGGCCGAGGAGGCACTCAAGGAGAGCGAGCTCCGTTTCAGAACCGTCGCCGAGAACGCCCCGGTCATCACCTTTGCCATGGACCGGGACGGCGTGTTTACCTTCGCGGAGGGCAGGGGCCTTGAGGCCCTGGGCGTCGGGCCGGGCGACCTCGTCGGCCGCTCCGTGTTCGAACTCTACGGGGATGTCCCGGAGATCCGGGAGAACGCGGAGCGCGCCCTCACCGGCGAACAGGTGACCTTCATGGTGGAGCTCGACGGTGCGGCCTACGAGAACCTGTACTCCCCGCTCCTGGACGCGGAGGCGAATGTAGACGGCCTGATCGGCGTTTCCATGGACGTCACCAGACGCCGGCGGGCGGAGAATCAAGTGCGCGAGGCCGAGGCGAGATACCGCACCCTCGTCGAGCAGCTCCCGGCGGCCATCTACGTCCAGGACGCGGGGGACGGGGACGATCTTGGCGGGATATCATACGCGAGCCCCCAGGTCGAGGAACAGTCTGGGTACCCGCCGCAGGCCTTTATCGACGACCCGGATCTGTACAAGAAGATAATCCACCCCGACGACCGCGGGCGGGTGATGGCCGAGGACGAGCGCACGGAGAAGACCGGCGAGCCGTTCATGATGGAGTACCGCGTCGTCAAACCGGACGGGACCGTCGTGTGGCTGCGCGACGAGGCCAGGCTCATCCGCGACGAGGAGGGCCGCCCACGGTTCTGGCAGGGCTTCCAGCTAGACGTCACCGAGCGAAGAACTGCCGAGGAGGGGCTGCGCGAGAGCGAGGAGCGCTACCGGCTGGTCGCCCAGGCTACCAATGAGGCGATCTGGGACTCCGACCTCGTGGCCGACCGGCAGACGTGGAACGGCGCGGTCGAAGTCATGTTCGGCTACCCCGCGGGTAAGGTGACGGACGGCGCGTGGTGGGAGTCCCACGTCCACCCTGAGGACAGGGAGCGGGTGCTCGCCAGCATAAACGCCGTCGTCGAAGGCGGGGAGGCCACTTGGTCGACCGAGTACCGCTTCCTGCGCGCCGATGGTGGGTACGCGAACGTCGTAGACCGGGCCTACGTAGTGCGCGACGAGGCGGGAGAGCCCGTGCGCATTATCGGCTCTATGGAGAACACGACGCAGCGCAAGGAGGCCGAGGAG
>JACDFX010000492.1 GCA_013815575.1 Rubrobacter sp. | reverse complement strand
CGCCAGAACAACTACCGTTTTGACAATACCTCTCCCTCCCAAACGCCGCTTTGCAGACCCAGTCGCGACTTTTACGTTCTCGATCCTCCGTAGTATGGACCCCAGAATAGAGCTTTCGAGCTACGTGGCGATAATACGTTGGTATATGGCAATCCTGCCACTTCTGTAAATCGAGGCCGTAGCTTAGTGTGGGGATGATGAGGTTGCGCCGCCCACCGAATGAGGGCCGAGCGGGGAAGGGGCCGAAGGTCCATGCGTCCGCGGAGGCGTGGCGGACGCCGATTACGCGAGGGTTCACTTCGGAGATAACGGGTGCGGTCTGTACGGGGTCGCTCGATGAAAGGGGAAGAGTTTTGTTCAGGTACGAAATCGGGAATCGTCCATCATGACCATACTCGCGCCGATCATCATCGCGCTGGTCTTTATCTTGCTCTCTTCTCTATTCAAAGAGCCGGTCAGGCAAAACTTCAACGCCATCTTTGTTGCGGGCGCGGGCGCGGCGTATCTCAGTGGGGGCTTCGGGGTGTGGGAGTTTGCCTTCACAGCCCTCGTTACGTACTGCGCTTACAGAGGACTGCGATCCTACGGTTTCATAGGCGTTGCGTGGCTCTTGCATACCGGCTGGGATGCGCTGCACCACCTCTACGGGAACCCCATCGTCCCGTTCGTCGCGGATTCGTCGTTGGGGTGCGCCATTAGCGACCCGGTAATCGCCCTCTGGTTCTTCCTGGGCGCGCCGTCCGTGTCTGGTCTGGTTCGACGGAGGGTCCGACGGGGGGCCAAACGTACGGCATGACCCGGCTGGCGGGAAGGCGGGCTTCACGTCATCCGTGGGGAGCGTCTCTGGCACGGACCCTTCGTGAACTACGGGCGGCGGAGTAGGGGCGTCACTCTGTTATAATTACGCGCTGATGCTGAGGCGGGCACCAGATCGGACGGTCGACGAGCGTAGAAACGCGCTCGAAGAGGCAAACAGGGTGCGTTTTGCCAGGGCCGCGACCAAGCGAGACCTCAAGAGCGGGGAGTTGGACGTCTACGACCTGCTCATGGACCCCTCCGAGGAGTTGCGGGGCGCCAAGGTCGAAGAGATGCTCCTCGCGATGAAAGGTATGGGCAGGATCAAGGTCACGCGCGTGCTGAGGGAGGCTGGAATAAGTCGCTCCAAGACCCTCGTCGGCCTGACGCACGGGCAGCGGGACCGTCTACTCGGGGCGCTCGGGTGCGAGGACGGTTAATCGTTGTCTCCGGGCCCTCCGGAGCGGGCAAATCAACGCTGATCCTGGAGGCGCTGGAGGCCGTGCCGCAACTGGGCTACTCCGTCTCGGCCACTACACGGGGGGCCAGGCCCGGCGAGGTCCACGGCGAGCACTACCACTTTCTCTCCAGGGAGGAGTTCGAGCGTTGGATCGGGGAGGGGAAGTTCCTGGAGTGGGCCGAGTACTCGGGCAACCTCTACGGGACTTTGGAGGAGCAGGTCGAGGAGCTTCTGGAGGCGGGGCGGTCCGTGATCCTCGAGATAGAGTTGTATGGCGCCAGGCAGGTGCGGCAGAAGCGCCCCGAGGCCGTGATGGTCTTCGTGCGGGCCCCGTCGTTGGAGGAGACGCGCCGCAGGCTCTCTGGCAGGGCCACCGAGACGGCCGAGGCCCTCGAGACGCGGCTGGCGACGGCCGTGGGCGAGGTGGCCGCAAGGGACGAGTTCGACTTCGAGGTCGTGAACGGTGACCGCGAACAGGCCCGCAAGGACATGATAGAAAAGATGGAAACCATAATCGCCGGAGGTAACGATGCTGAACGATCTTAAGATAGACGATCTTTTGGGCAAGGTGGACTCGCGCTACGGCCTGGTGGTCTCTAGCGCCAAGCGGGCCCGCCAGATCAACGAGTACACCTCGACCCTGGGCCTGAACGACGCCCTCGGCATACCGGGCCCGCAGGTTCACACCCGCTCCCAGCACCCCCTCACCATCGCCATCGAGGAGCTTCGTCAGGGCAAGCTGGAGGTTACCTTCAAGCAGCCGCCGGAGGCCGTGGAGGAGCAGATCGGGGCAGCGGGCGGCGACGATTTCGTCAGCCAGCCGGGTGGCGCCGCCGCCCCCGAGGCCACCTCGGTCGACTCCGGGGCCCCCGCCGACGACGAGGAAGGCGCTGGCGCGGCCTAGAAACGTCTTGATCCTGGTCTCCGTCGGCCCTACAGTCGGCGCGCTCCTCGCACCGGCCTTCGCCCGCGACCTTTCGGCGGCCGGGCACGAAGTCCAGGTAGTCCTCGAGCCGAGAACCGAACACTTTGTAGGACCCGGCGCCTTCGCCCCCCCGACCAGGGTGGTGGAGGCGCCCCTCGGCGTGCCTGAGGCCGTTCTCTTCGCACCCGCCACTGCCGGCACGCTCGCGCGCCTG
>JACDFX010000491.1 GCA_013815575.1 Rubrobacter sp. | reverse complement strand
ACCCGGGGCTCTCCCCCATGCGAGACACCCTGGCCTTCGCCATCAACGGTGAGTACGCGCGGATGGACGGCCGCGTCGGCCCCGGGGATGAGGTTGCCCTGCTCCCGCCCGTCTCAGGAGGTTAGGGGACCTTGTTCGCCGTCGTCGAGAAGAAGATAGACGTGGGGGCGATGATCGAGGACGCTAGCAGGCCGGACTGCGGCGCCATTTGCACCTTCGTCGGCACTACGCGGGTGGACGAGTCTGGCGAGAACTCCGTCGAGTATCTGGAGTACGAGGCTTACCGGCCGATGGCGGATCGGAAGCTGGAAGAGATCGGGGCTGAGATTCGGGGGCGGTGGGACGTGGGTTACGTCTCCATCGTCCACCGCATCGGGCGGGTCGATCCCGGCGAGGCGAGTGTGGCCATCGTGGTCGCCTCGCCGAGAAGGGGGCCGGCCTTCGAGGCGAGCCGATACGCGATAGAGCGGATAAAGGAGGTCGTGCCGATCTGGAAGCGCGAGGTCTGGTCCGACGGTTACGTCTGGGTCGGCAGCCAGGTCGGCACCCGACCGCCGGGCTAGTGGCTGTCCCCCGAAAAGCGGCCATCCGTTCAGAGTTCGCCCTACAAGGAGGCTAAAGGCATGCAAGACCTGGTTAGCTCAGATCCGAAGGTAATGATGGGCAAGCCCGTTATTCGAGACACCCGCGTTACCGTGGAGCTGATCCTGGAGAAGCTCGCGGCGGGGGAGACTTTCGAGCAGATTCTGGCCGAACACCCGCGGCTGACCGAAGAAGGGATCAGGGCGGCCCTGGCCTTCGCCGGTCGAGCCCTGCGGGCGGACGTGGTCTATCCACTGCGGGACGCCGCCGAGTGAACCTCCTCGCCGATGAGGGCGTAGACCAACAGATCGTAGACCTTCTAAGGGAGGAGGGCCACGACGTGTCGTACATAGCTGAGATGGAACCGGGCGTGCAAGACGAAGATGTGCTCGACCAGGCGAACCGGGAGGCCCGGGTCTTGCTGACCGCCGACAAGGACTTCGGGGAGTTGGTTTTTCGCCAGGGCCTTCTCTCCGCGGGCGTCGTTCTCGTCCGCCTCTCGGGCCTAACACCAGAGAGCAAAGCGCAAGTAGTAGCCTCCACGTTCGCGGTACACGCCGTCGATCTCGCCCCGGGGACGTTCGCCGTCATCGTTCCGGGAGCCGTCCGCATAAGGAGGGCGAACTGACCCGGGACGCGACCTCCTTTCAGCGTTCGAGGCGAGCCGGTACGCGATAGAGCGGATAAAAGAGATCGTACCCATCCGGAAGCGCGAGGTCTGGTCCGACGGCTACGTCTGGGTCGGCAGCCAGGTCGGGATGAGGCCCCAGGCGTAGCGCGGCCAACTGGGTCTCTACCGAGTTCTCAAGTGAAGATCACGTAGACGATGAACGCGCCGGCGAAGGCGAGGCTGCCGGCGACGATGACCAGGTAGGCCGCCGCAGAGGGGACGAAGACCCCTTCGATGATCCTGCGCCGGGTGCGCATGAACTGCACCGTCCCTATAACGAGGGTGAGGACACCGAGCAGGGCGAGGGCGAGGCCGAAGAGTTCGGAGGCGTTGGTGGAGCCCACGCTCACGCGGGCCGAGACCGCCAGAGCGCCGGCCCGCTCGACGACGAGGCCTATCGAAATCAGGCCTACCCCCGTCCTCACCCACGAGAGCAGCGTCCGCTCGTTCGCCAGGTGCTCCCGGATCTCGGTGTTCCGCCCCGACGCCTCTTCCGGGTTCTTCAAACCTGCCTCCTCTCGGCGAGCCTCGCGCCATCTCTTGCATGACCATCCCTAAGGTTACAGCCCGGCGCAAGGTCCACGGGACGGTCGCCCACGCCTTTCTCCCGTCGGCCAACGACGCGGGACCGGACCTGGGTTAGAGTTCCCCGTGGAAAGGAGGGACATGACACATTTGTCCGGGGGCAGGATGGGCGAAAGAGACCGGGCGTTGGACCGCAGTATCGGCCTGGAGCAGGAGTTCTTCCTGGTCGAGGAGTCCGGGGAGCCCTCGGTGCGGGCCGACGAGTTCCTGGAGCGCTGCAGGGAGACGTCGGAGAGGGAGGGCGACAGCGGCGCGGCCTGCCTGGCCCCGGAGTGGGTCAAGGGCGTGGTCGAGGTCAACACGCCCCCGGTGCGCTCGCTCGCTGACCTGGAGCGGAAGTACGCGAACAACGTGGGCCTGGCCCTCCGCTCGGCGCGGGAGATCGGGCTCAGGCTCTACCCGCTCGGCACCTACCCGCTGCCGCTGGAACCCGCCGTCCGGGAGGATCCGGACTACCGGGTACAGGTCCGCACCATCGGCCCGGAGAGGTTCATGGACGCCGGCCGGTGCGCGGGAACCCACCTGCACATCGAGCTCCCCGCCGGCACGGTGGACACCGAATACG